>JAUSPJ010000403.1 GCA_030655795.1 Fidelibacterota bacterium
ACGAATACCGTATCGCCAAAAATGACCGGATAGGTTTCTCCATTAATATTCAAATGAAAGATAAGTTCCTGGTCATAAGCGCTCTGATACAGGCGGTAGTGGCCGATGGCGTAAGGTTTATTAACGGCCAAATAAACCGTATCCTCTCCATCGATCTGCAATTGGCTGATAAAAGCCTTCGGTGTGTGTTGTCCCGGGTGATATTGAATGTCAAAATCGAGCAATTTTATGGTCACATCATATTTGTCGGATTTTGAATCGGTGTAATCCGAAAAGCGAATTTCTTCACCTTCCCTGATGCGAAAATTAAAGCGCTGATTGCTGCCTTTTTCAATGGCAATCACGATAAAACACAGCGCCAGCAGAAGGTGAATGATTTTCTGAACCGGCGTGCGAATTCCCTTAAAAAAAATACTGCCGATAATGATCACGGTGAGTAAGCCCCAAAGAGCGATATTTATCGGAGAATTGTAAAATCGGTCAAGGTGTAAAAAACGGATGAGGCTATTCGCCGCGCCGGGATATTCGCCGGGCGGGAATTCACTGGTTTGAGGAATAAAAGTACTGACAGCCAGGAAAAGCACCAGCAATATGCTGATTATTTGAAAAGCGCGTATCCAGAATTTTCGCATTATATCAACTCCATCAATCGGATTAATTTAGCGGAAACCTGAAAGATTGCAAATTTAATTAAACCAATAGGGAAATAAGTCTAAGGCTTTTACTATCCGGAATGTCTTAATACTCTACCGGCAAATGTATCCGTATGTTCGCCGTTTTCAATCGTGACTTTGCCGTTGACGATGACATGCTCGATGCCTGTGGGATACAGATGGGGATCGGTAAAGCAGGCGTTGTCGATAACGGTTTTTGGATTAAATATAACAATGTCGGCGAAGTAATTTTCCTTCAGATAGCCACGCTGTTTTAACCCTAATTTTTCGGCGGGCATGGACGTCATTTTGCGCACTGCTGTAACCAGGTCGAGAATCTTTTCCTCACGGGCATATTTTCCCAGTACCCGTGGAAAGGTGCCGTAAAAGCGGGGATGGGGTTTGCCTTCGCCAAGTTTACCATAAGGCGCGACGGCGGATCCATCGGAACCGATCATGACCAGCGGTGATGCGAGAACTTTTTTCAGGTTGTTTTCACCCATGGTAAAACCGATGACGCCCACGCGGTTCTGTTCCGCAATCAGTAATTTCCGAATGAATTCAAAGGGTTCTGTCCCGGTTATTTCAACACAATCCAGGATCGATTTCCCTTCGTAAATTTTGTGTTTTTCAGAACGACAGTTGCTGATAACCACCCTGTCCCAGCCGCCGATCCGTTTTCCCCGGCTCTCGGTATAGGGTTTAATCTTTGCTAAATCATCTTTATTCTGAAGCCGAATTAGAATGTCGTCCGTGTCACCCTGTCGGGACCAGAGCGGTAGAAAGGAAGACAGACCGGTTCCCCAGGCGTTGTAGGGATAGCGATCGGCATGAACCGGTAAACCCTGATCATGGGCCGTGTGGATCATTTCCAGCATGTGATCCACTTTATGCCAGTTGGACTGATTGCAGGCTTTCAGGTGGGAAATTTGTAATGATACACCGGATTTCCGGCAGATTTCCAGGGCCTCCTCGATCGCTTCTTCCACGGTATCATCTTCATTACGTATATGGGTGGCGTAAACGCCGTTATAGTGTGCAACGACTTTTGTCAGTTCGATAATCTCATCGGTTTTGGCATAACTGCCGGGCGCATATTCGAGTCCAGTTGACAGTCCCAGGCTGCCGGTTTCCATGGTTTCGGCCAGCACCCGTTTCATCTCATCAAGTTGGGCGGTTGTCGGCTGGACGTCATTTTTCCCCACGACGAAGGCCCGTAAATCGCCGTGCCCGGTGAAGCTGGCATAATTCAATGAGGGACGCGCTTTTTCAATAATGGCTAAAAATTCATCAGCGGTCTGCCATCGTTTGGAAATCCCATAGCGGTCTTTCAGATTTCCATAGAGTTCATGACTGTCGTCATCGCTCAGAGGAAAAGGCGACGAACCGCAATTGCCGCCCACTTCGGTGGTGACGCCCTGATGGATCTTGCTTTCGCCCCGGGGATTTGCCAGCAGTTCGGAGTCGGTGTGAGTGTGAATGTCGATAAAGCCGGGACTGATAATCAATCCGTTGGCGTCAATCACCCGATCGGCAGTCGTTTTGGAAAGGTCGCCTAACGCGATGATCTTACTGTTTCTAATCCCGACGTCCATTCGTTGGGCCGGATTCCCAAGGCCATCGATCAAAAGTCCGTTGCGGATGATCAGGTCGAAGCGGTTGCGCGGGTGGCAACCCAGCCATAAACCGGCTGACGCCAGCGTTGCGGTTTTGATAAAGTCACGTCTTTGCATGGGCGGAATTTTATGTATGACGACGGATTTTACAAGGGAAATTTTCGCACTGATTTGGAGTGTAGTCAGCTTGCTCTGATCATGACGTATAATTAACCTGAATTTTTAGCGGTAGAGTAAAATATTTGGAGTGCGTCAACAACATTGACGCGCGCGACCGTTAGGTTGCGGATTTTTTCACTTCGCCGACGGATGTACACTTTCCTTTCCTCACTGCGTTCGGAAAAGCTCCAACGCTTTTGGAGCACTCCCTCATTTAAAAATCATCCCTTAACCGCAGACGATCCAGCGGGTACTCAGCCATTATCTTTGCACAATAGTCTGCTTCAGACGTAAATCTCGTCCGAAAACTCCCAAATTCCCAATTAAAAGGATCTGTCACATAACCATGTTTCACAGGATTTCGCCAGATATAATGGGCGATCGTATAAAAAGCCCCGACCGTTTTGATACAGGTGTCCCAGTAGTTATGCCAAATATGGGCAGCGCCCTTGACCGCTAATCCGTTTTTATTCACAAAAGTCGCCGTGAAGCGATGAATATTGCGAATTATTTTGGGTAACCGTTCCGGACTTTCTGTTGCGTTTACCAACAAATGATAATGGTTATCAAGCACAACCCAATCAATAATCGTCCAGCCCGATTCACCAAATGCCCGGAAGATTGAATCTCGTAAAAAGGTCTTCGCTACCGGATTCTTGAAGTGGCGAACTTTTTTATAGGTGGACGCGGTTATGAAGTAAATCGCGTTTTCCCGGAAAAGGTGCGGCGGATTATGGAGATAGGTCTTATACGTTTCCATGGCTTAATATTAGGAGTGCATTGAAAGTGTCAATGCGCGCAACCGGAAGGTTGCGGTTTGCTTCCGTTCGAGGACACTCTTGCCATCAGTCTTTCTTTCCTCGCTTCGTTCGGAAATACGGCACTACTGGATTTTAGAAACGTCCTGTTTTTCCCGACGTTTCTGGCTCTTAATCCGCCCTGCTTGCCTTTCCCGATTGATGGCATCACGCAAATATATCTTTATCAGCGATTGATAGGGTACATCTTGTTTATTGGCGATGGTCCGAAGCTCTTCGAGCATTGCTTCCGGCAGACGGATGGAGATCGGCTTTACAGATGGCTTCAAATTAGGAAAGTTGACGGGTTTCGATTTCCTCCAATCCAAATATTCGGAAGAGTCGGCGTTCGCCCAGAACTCACGTTCCTGCTCTTCGCTTTCAAACTTAGGTATTTCTTTTAATTTGTTTTTCATGTAGGGCTCTTTCCTTTGCATTCTGATCACGGGCTGAAATCACGCGAACGAGATTTCGCCGGATCGTAAATACGATGAATAGTTTCCTTTCTTTATCGGTTTGCCCCAAAAGATACCAGCGCGGCTCAATCTCAGCATGCTTTTTATCCTCTTCAACCAATAACGGCCGATTAAAAAAAGCCTGCTCGCATTCCAACTGACTGACTTTGTGTTTCTCCCAATTTTTTTCGGCATTTCCTGCGTCCCAGTCAAATCCTTTACAATTGGTGAATAATCTCTTGTCCACATTTGTATATTAATAATATATACGAAAAATGTCAATTGATTTTTCGGACTGTGTTTGGAATAACAGGCGTTTTTAAAACCGTCAAACCAATTTCCGCTACGAATAGGCTAATTTGATTTCGGCAAGCCGTGTCTTTACACGGAGGGTTTTTATGGACTGCTCCGCAGGAGTTCCTCCGGAACATTGAAAGTGTCAATGCGCGCAACCGGAAGGTTGCGGTTTGCTTCCGTTTGAGGACACTCTCGTCATCTGTTTTTCTTTCCTCACTTCATTCGGAAACGCACCAACGCTTTTGGCGCATTCCATTATTCGGGACTGCTCCGCAGGAGTTCTCCTTGGAGTCCTGCGTGACCTCCGGAACATTGAAAGTGTCAATGCGCGCAACCGGAAGGTTGCGGTTTGCTTCCGTTCGAGGACACTCTTGCCATCAGTCTTTCTTTCCTCGCTTCGCTTGGAAATGCATCAACGCTATTGATGCACTCCGTTTTTTCACTGGGACTGCTCCGGCGCACTCCATATACTTCACCTTAATCCCCCAAAAATCAAATAGTCAAATAGACAAATGCCAAAGGCATCCGGCAGCTGCCGGATAGTCAATCCCTCACACAACGAACTGAGAAACCATCTTGCTTATAGTTGCCGTAACGGCCTACGTCTGAATAATAGTAACTCAGATGTCGGTACCATGCGCTGCTACTACTGTACTCAGTAGCCGATAACCAGAAACCGACGTAGCCAACGTAGTTGTACTGTCCAATGATGCTGCGGTAGCCGCCGGGCAACGCCGAAAAGCCGCTTTCATTGGTGGCACCGGTGTTGGGGCTGTTCCAATGCATGGTTCCAGCCTCTTTCATCTTACCACCGGCTACTGCATCGCCACCAAGGTAATCAACCAATGTTTGCCACTCAGCATCGCTCGGTACATGCCAGCCTGTTGGAGCAATGTTGCGGCTATCGCTTACCGCGTACCAGTTGTAAAGCCGGCCATAAGTGGTCGCATTATTCGCATCGTTATCATAATTACAGTAGGCCTCAGTTGTAAGATCGCCCCATTGGGTATCATCGGTGACATTGGGGATCGCATCGCCATTGCGGTAATGGGTCACTTTCAAGTTTTCTGCCATCCAAATCTGCGTGCCAATTTTAATAGTTTTATATATATTACCATCTATATCGGTCACCGTTCCCGGAATTGAAACTGCTTTCTCATTTGAATAAGCCGACTGGTTAAGAAAAGTAAATGCCCGAACTCTATAAGTATAATCAATATATTCTGTCAATCCACTTTCTTCATAAGAAATTGTGTTAGTGGCAACTTCTGCGATCTGTACAAAACTGCCGCTTCCAGTCTTACGCTCAATTCTATATCCTGTTTCAAATGTGCAGTTATCTGTCCAGGTCAATCGAATCGTCTGGTCATCAATGGCTGTTGCCATTAGATTTGTTGGAGCCGGAAAGGTTGTTTCGGCAGATTTTTCATTCGAATAACCCGAATGATTGATCTGAGTATAAGCCCTGACCCGGTAGGTGTACGTCTCACCGTAAGTCAAACC
>JAUSPJ010000404.1 GCA_030655795.1 Fidelibacterota bacterium
GGAACTATTGGGTCGGGACAATTGATGAGGTGCGGATATGGACGAAAGCGATCCAATCCTCAGAAGTCAGTTTCCATAATAAGTATCCCAATAAATTAACGGAACACTACTCTGCCGATGGTCTCAAGCCATTAATTGGTATCTGGCGCTTCAATGAGGAAAGGACAGGCTTTATTCCCGATGAAAGCGGGCACGGGAATAATGCCGTTATCAGGGGAAATAGCGAATCCCTTTTCTGGTCATCTGAATAGTAAATAAAACAAAAAACATACTTTTTCTGTGATATAGCTCAAGTTCACAAAGGATGAGGTTTTGTATATTACCATTGATTTTTAAAGATTTTATCCCTAACCCTCACTACCCTCTAGTCCGGTGTGACCCCCCATCACATCGGACTTTTCTTATCATTTGATTTGTTGGATGTATTTGGGGCTAGTCCCGCAGCAACCACCAATAATTTTTACGCCATGTTCAAACCACCTTGCTGCTATTTTGGAATAACTCTGCGGTGTGAAATCCGGATCGGTTTTCCAGCCAGTTACCCGATCATTATGACCGGCATTGGGGTAAACCATTAGAGGCAAACGGATTTTACGGCTATATTTTGAGATAAAATCCGAGATGATTTGATGATGGCAACAATTGATCGAAAACAGTTGAATTCCCGCATCTTTTAATTGATCGTAGGCTTCGATGATTTTACCGCCATTCAGAATATGATCTTTATCGATCAATATGAAACTGAGGGCGACCGGTAATCCGGTTTCTACAGCCGCCTCAACCGCTGCTTTTGCTTCCTGAAAATTGTTCATGGTTTCAATCAGGATAAAATCAACACCGGCGTCTGCCAGCCATCGGGCTTTTTCACGATGTTCAAGAAGGGCGGTACTATAATCCGGTGACAAATCTGGTCGATAACAGTCTTCCAGGGGTGAGATTGAGCCGGCAATCCAGATTCTATCTTTGTGCGAAACATTATTAACGGCGTTTCGCCCCAATTCTACTGCCCGGAAAGTTGCCAGTTTGGCGTCATTTTCGGTAAGTCCGGCTTTTCGAAAGGTCCGTGTATTCGTTCGAAACGTATTGCTTGTGATAATGTCGGCGCCGGCATCAATGTAATCGATATGGATGGCCTGAATTACCGCCGGATTTTCCCGGATTGCTGCTGCCGACCAAAGCGGGAGAGACGTATCAATACCACGTCGATGTAACTCGGTGCCCATCGGTCCGTCGAGGACCATGCGCTTGCTGGTTGATAAATATTCTGAAAAATTCATAGCGGATAACTGATCTCAATCTGAATTGGTTTTGGATGAATGTTTAGCGTCAAGTGATTCCGGATATAATTGTTGAGTGAATTATCTAATGCAAAGGAAATTGGAAGCGCTACTAAACCGGTTATGTACAGGTTTTTTTGATAATTCAAATCCCAGATGTTCTGAACTCTGCGAACATAGTGTGAAAAGCAGGAGCCCTGATTATTATCGATTGTCTGTGAATGCAGAGCACGGTTCCATAGAAGGGTGCTCAGAAACAGTGATAATACGGTAATCCGTTGTTTTTTTGATAAAAGGACCATATGATTTAACGGCCGAATTCTCTGGCGGCCTCAAGCATGGCGATATAATTTTCAAATTTTACGTACTCCGGAATGCTGTTGCCGGAACCGACGCAATAGCCACCATTGTACGCTGCTTCTTCGATGTTTTTCCGAACCTGTTCGCGAATCTGCTCCGGAATTCCCCGCGACAGCAGATCAACATCCACGTGTCCGATCAGGCAGAGGCGATCGCCGTAGCGCTGTTTGACTTCAGAAATTGCCATGGCCTGCGGCTCAATTGGGTGCAGAGCATCGACGCCACAACTAATAATGTCATCCATGATCTCAAACAACAGTCCGTCGGTATGGTAGATCAGCGGTTTATTTGCCGATTTTGCCAGCTCGCCAATTTTTTTCAACCAGGGGAAAAAGTACTGACGCAGTGTCGAAGGTGACAGCATCAAACCGGAAATATAGGCAATGTCATCACTATACCACAAAACATCGACATTGTCACTTTCTGCAAAATATTCAAACATACTGAGAACCAGGTTTCCGATTTTATCAAACAGCGCCTCAACCAGTTCCGGATTGTCGTAGAGCGCAAAAGAAAACTCTGCAAAACCCATTAGTTCCCAGGCCATGGTGAAAATATCACCATATTGCCCAATTACACCCATCCCTTCGGGTAAATACTGCCTGACTTCTTCAAATTTTGAATAATCAAAATCCGCCTTTTCCGGGAATCCATATTTCTCAAAATCATTAAAAGAGGTAATGATACCTTTGCCTTCGGTTGCCCAGTTTCTGGATACCGATCCGTCATCATTGACAGTTATATTTTCACTGTCCTGGAGAAATAATTTGTCAGGATTAAAGTCCGCAGCCGGTTGTAATTTGATGTAGTCGTAGCCGGCTTTGTGCCAGAAATCCACATCATCTTTCAGAGTGTGAATGGGTCTACCCAGGTATCTTTCTTTAATAATCGGATGAATACCTAACTCGGCAAGGGGCACATACCGGGCCTTTCCACGTCTTAGCGTCATTTTAAACTGTTCAATATCCGGTCCCATATTCTCCTCCCAATTATCAATCATTTTCGTCTTTCAGAAATGCAATTTACAGGTTTTTTCCCGGCACCGCACTATTATTTTACAATTTTCGATTGTAACTTAAGCCGATATTTAGGAAGTGTATGGATCATCAGAACACAATGAAAACCAAGGCTGTATTTCTTGATCGTGACGGCACCTTAAACGCGGACAGTGTTCATTATATAAAATCGGCTGATGAATTTCATCTGTTTAATTATACCGCAGACGCATTAAGGATTTTGACACGGCTTGGTTATATGAATATCCTCATCACGAATCAATCCGCCCTTGGGCGAAATATGATTACTGTCAAAGAGATCGAAAATATTCATTTACGCCTGAAAACGGCAATCAGGCGTGTGGGAGCTGAAATTCATGGAATTTATTATTGTCCGCACCTGCCGGATGACAATTGCGAATGCCGGAAACCGAAAATCGGGAACCTGGAAAAAGCCATTCGGGATTTTAACATCGATATCGGCAAATCCTTTTTTATTGGTGATTCATTTAAGGATATTCAGACCGGAGCGGCTGTGGGCTGTCGGACAATATTTGTCCGCACCGGAATTGACTCGTCATCGATAAAGACCCTTAAAAAATGGAATCCGCGTCCGGATTTCATCGCTGAAAATTTACTTGAAGCAGCGCAACTCATTGAATGTATAGAAAGAAACCGGGACTTATGAAAATTGTTGTTTTAATGGGAGGTACGTCTTCCGAGCGGGAAGTCTCTTTATCGAGTGGAAAGAATATTGCTGAGGCACTGAAACGAAACGGTCATGATGTTCTCCTGCTGGATACGGTTTTACCGATCGGTCAATTGCTTGAATCAATACCGGTCACGGCGAAGGAGATTGAGCAAGGCGATGAAAACCTTGTACATTTGCTGATTGAACCTGAAATTCGGTCCGCAGATTTTATTTTCAGTGCGTTGCATGGCGGTTCCGGTGAAAATGGCATTGTCCAGGGAATCCTGCAGATGCTTGGATATAAATTTAATGGATCAAGTGCAGAAGGCTGCGCCATTGCAATGGATAAGATTGTCTCAAAAATGATCTTTGAAAAAAATAGTATTCCAACACCAAAATGGTTGTATTTTGAACGAAACGGCGGATTGGATTATGCCGACACAATTGACATAATAGCGAGTAAATTCCAGTTACCTTTTG
>JAUSPJ010000405.1 GCA_030655795.1 Fidelibacterota bacterium
AAGACAACTCTGGCGCTGCATATAATTGCCGAAGCCCAGAAAAAGGGTGGTTATGCAGCGTTTATCGATGCAGAGCATGCCCTTAATCCAAGATATGCAAGCAATTTGGGAGTCAACACAAAAGAGTTGCTGATTTCACAACCGGATAATGGCGAGCAGGCGCTGGAAATCACCGAAACGCTGGTGCGCAGTAATGCGATCGACGTTATTATCATCGACTCTGTCGCGGCGCTTGTCCCACGGGCCGAACTCGAAGGCGAAATGGGCGATTCCCATATGGGACTGCAGGCCCGTTTAATGTCACAGGCATTGCGGAAACTTACCGGCGCGGTCAGTAAATCGCATACTTCGGTAGTTTTTATCAACCAGATTCGAGAAAAGATCGGGGTCATGTTTGGAAATCCGGAAACTACTACCGGTGGACGCGCTCTGAAATTTTATACTTCTCTGCGTCTGGAAATCCGACGGATAGGTTCATTGAAAGAGGGTAGCAGCAATATTGGTAACCGGACAAAAGTCAAAGTCGTAAAAAACAAGATGGCGCCGCCATTCCGGGAAACTGAATTCGATATCATGTATGGGACCGGTATTTCCTTCGAGGGTGATATTCTGGATACGGCTGTTGAAGCCGATGTTGTACAGAAGAGTGGATCATGGTATTCATTCGGGGATGAACGCATCGGGCAGGGCCGTGAAAATGCCAAACAGTATCTCATTGAAAATCCGGAAACATTTTCCAAAATCGAAACACAGGTCCGTGAATTTCTCGGAGTTCTGAAAAAGCCGGAACCTGAAAAAAAATCCTGAAATAATCCTTGGTAGCGAATCAAAACAGTTCCGACAATATAGCTGAAAGCGCCGGTACTGTCACAAAAATTTCGTTTCAGAAAAAAAAGACTGACCGCCGTTCTGTTTTTATCGACGGTGAATACGCCTTCAGTATATCGGAGCAGACGTATCAGCTGTTTCCCTTGCATGTGAATCAGCAGCTCACAGATAATCAGATATCCGTTATAAAAAGTCATGAAGAATATGAAAAAGCCAGAGAACTTGCTTTAAGGTATATCTCTATTCGGATGCGAAGTGAATATGAATTAACAACTTACTTAAGAAAAAAAGAGTGTAATAGTCAGGTGATTAAGCGCGTCGTGCAATATTGTCATGAACGTGAATACCTGAATGATACACAATATGCCGAAATGTTAACCCGGGATATGGTTAATATCAATCGTTACGGATCGAAGAAGATGTTTGCAGTGTTACGGAAACGGGGCATTTTATCTGAGACAATTACACAAGTTTTACGTGAACAGGTTGATGAAACTGAGCAAATTAATATTGCTCAAGAGCTGGCAATAAAAAAGCTGAAAACAATAAACGATCAGTCAAAAGCAAGAGAGAAACTATATCGATATCTGAAACAGCGGGGATTCAAATATTCAATTATTGCAGAAGTTGTCAAGCGGTTGCTTAATTACTAAAGAATCTTTCCATAAATATGTATATTTGCTTGTGAATTTTGTAGATGTGGGATTTCTGATATGAATAAAAATTTCAAAAGCGCTATTGTATATTCATTGTATATTGGTGTATTGTTCGGTGCAATACTGGCTTTATTTGGGTTTAATCAACTTTATGCAAATTATATAACTAACGATGAGTCAGTCGTTTATACATTTTTGGCTGATGATAATTATCCACCTTATACCTATGAAGAAGACGGACGCCCTGTTGGTTTCTGTGTGGACCTGATGTACCGTATTGCGGATCTCATGGATATAAAGGTAGAGATAAAAACCGGTTCGTGGGATGATGTCCGACACGCGGTTGAAAATGGTGAGGCAGATGGTCTTCTGGCGATGTTTTATTCAGCCGAACGTGATAAAATACTTGATTTTTCAATTCCTCATTCAACGGTTATTCATGCAATTTTCGTACATGATAAGTCACCGGTGCGCTCCAAAGAGGATTTAAGTGACCGGACTATTGTGGTGCAGAAGGGTGACATTATGCACGACTATTTACTGAATAATAAGATAAGCAATTCCATTATAACAGTGGAGAATGCTGAAGATGCCGTCCTTTTGTTGTCCCACGGCGCCTATGACTGTGCCCTGCTTAGTAAAATGCAGGGTGATTTTTTCATAAATAGCTATAAGCTGGACAATATTCGTTCTTTATCGGAATTTTTTTCGCCCCGGGAATATTGCTTTGCCGTCAATAACAATCCGAAATTGCTAAACCTGTTAAATGAAGGTCTGATCATCCTTCAGTCGAATGGCGAACATAAGGCGCTTTTCCAGGAATGGCTGGATGTATCGGAGTCGCCTAAATTATTTACAAGTATCTTCTTTAAGCAGATTATTAGTGTCATCATTATCCTCATCTTGATTATTATGCTGACTGTTATCTGGGTTTGGTTGTTACGAAAAACCGTATCATTAAAAACCCTTGAGTTAAAAGAGGAAATTCAGAACAGAAAACAGATTGAAAAAACATTGCGGGGCAGTGAGGAAAATTTCCGGTCACTGGCGGATAATGCATTTGATGGCATTTTAATTAGTGATATTAACGGTAATTATATCTATGCGAATAATAATGCCGCGGAAATAACTGGACATCCGGTATCGGTACTATTGAAATTAAACGTCAAAGATTTAACGCCGTCGGATCATTACGATGAAGTGATCGGCGTGTCAAAACAGCGGATTCAGGGAAAATCTGTCCGTAGTTTTTATGAATCGCTGTTACAACGAAAAGATGGAACGATTATTCCGATTGAAATTGTGGCATCGAAGACGACCTGGCATAATGAACCGGCCGATCTGGTATTTATTCGGGATATCTCTTTGCGAAAACAGATGGAACGGGCCCTGCAGAGCAGTGAAACAAATTTCCGCCAGATTGTTGAACACTCGAATGACGCTATCTATGTAAGACAAAATGAGATTTTTGTGCTGGTAAATCACGCTCTGGAAAAGTTACTGGAATATAACCGGACTGAATTGCTTGATAAGAATTTCGATTTTCTGACTATTGTTGACAATGTCAGTAAAGGACAGATCAGGGAGAGATTTGAAAAGCGTAAACAGCGGAAACGGGTCAGTAAACAGTTTGAATTTACGGCTTGCACAAAATCCGGTAAAATCCTTGAACTGGAAGTAAATACCTCCAAAATAGTCTGGGACGGCAAACCCGCAAGCCTTGGAATTATCCGGGATTTAACCCGGTACAAACGCTTACAGGAAGAAGTATTTAAAGCTGAGAAACTTAATTCGATCGGTGTTTTGGCCGGTGGAATTGCGCATGACTTCAATAACATTTTATCAGTTCTTCTGGGAAATGTTGAACTGACTAAACTAAAAATCGGCAAGGGCGAAGACATCGAAAAATATCTGATCCGGTTGGAGGAAACCATTTCCCAGGCTACCGGTTTGACCCAGCAGCTACTGACATTCTCAAAAGGTGGCGAACCGGTCATTAAAGTCGCTTCGATTAAAGATTTAATGCTGGATGTTGTGCCCTTCATCTTGACAGGGAGCAATATTAAATCGGAAATTTCTATTGAAGATGATTTACACCTTGTCAAGATGGATGCCAATCAAATTTCACAGGTATTAACGAATATTGTGATCAATGCAAAACAGGCGATGCCCGATGGCGGTAAACTCTCTGTAGAGGCTTTGAATGTAATTATTGAATCCGGTGATCTCATTGATAATCTTGATGCCGGCGAATATGTAAAAGTGTCAATCACAGATCAGGGAATCGGTATTTCTGAGAAAATCATTGATAAGATATTTGATCCGTTTTTCAGTACGAAGAGTTTCGGCAGCGGACTGGGCCTGGCAACCTGCTACTCGATTATTCTAAGGCATAAAGGGCATATTGCCGTCTCATCAGTCGCTGGAGAGGGGACGACATTTACTATTTATTTACCCGGAACCGATAAAGAATTGATAAAGAAACAGGCAGTAAAAATTAACAAGGCCTTTCATGGGCATGTCCTGTTGATGGATGACGAAGATTCTGTACGGGAGTTCATGAACGCCTTGCTGATGGAATTTGGGTTCACGGTTGATTATACGGTTGATGGTAAGAGCACAATTAACATATTTAAGCAGACGGTTGAGAGTGGATCACGCTATGATCTGGTGATACTTGATCTGACCATACCGGGAGGAAAAGGCGGTAAAGAAGTATTAAAGGATCTCATTGCTATTGATCCTGAAGTAGTTGCGTTGGCGTACAGCGGTTATGCTGACGATCCGGTTATCAGTCATCCGAGGGAATATGGTTTCAAAGCATCCTTCAGCAAGCCTTTTGATATTGATAAATTAGTCGCTGTTATCTCATCAGTGATCTAGTTACCGAAGCGCTGGTTTCTCGGTTTAAGGCTTGATTATTGACCGTTAGAAAAATAACTTATCTGTTTGCAATGGAGAATATGATTCATGTTAAAACAGATGCCTGGTATCACGGAGTAGAATGAAAACTGCAGCGGAAATTCGCAACGACTTTATTGAATATTTTCGTCAAAATGACCATGAAATAGTAAAAAGTGCCCCGGTGATTCCCCTGGATGATCCGACACTACTGTTTACCAATGCCGGAATGAATCGGTTTAAACCGATTTTTTTGAATCAAGAAGAACCGGTCCATAGACGGGTCGCTGATTCCCAGAAATGCATCCGTGTCAGCGGAAAACACAACGATCTTGAGGAGGTTGGCAAAGATACCTATCATCATACCTTTTTCGAAATGCTGGGAAACTGGTCTTTTGGTGATTATTATAAAAAAGAGGCTATCCAGTATGCCTGGCGGCTTTTAACCGATGTGTGGAAATTTCCCAAAGAACGATTGTGGGCCACGGTTTACCAGGACGATGATGAGGCATTTGCGAACTGGCAGGCTGAAACCGATATCGATCCCGATCACATTCTCCGTTTTGGAAAAAAGGATAATTTTTGGGAAATGGGGGATACCGGCCCCTGCGGACCCTGCTCGGAAATACACTATTATACCGGTAAAGATCCGGACCATCAATCTGGGGAAAAAATAAATGCCGGCGATGCGGAATACATCGAACTCTGGAATCTGGTTTTTATTCAGTACAATCGCGATCAGAATGGGGATTTACATCCGTTACCCCAAAAGCATGTTGATACTGGCGCGGGTTTAGAGCGTATTGTCGCTGCATTGCAACATAAACAATCGAATTATGACACCGATCTGTTTATGCCGATTATTACCAAAATTGGAGAATTGACGGGCGTTCCCTATAACGAAAAAACCGGTATTCCTCATCGGGTGATTGCCGATCATATCCGCATGCTGACATTTTCAATTGCCGACGGCGGAATGCCTTCCAGTGACGGGCGGGGTTATGTCATTCGCCGCATACTGCGCCGGGCCGCGCGCTTTGGACGGATGCTCAATATGCATGAACCCTTTATCTATAAATTAGTCGATACGGTTTGTGAAATTCTGGGTGATGTTTATCCGGAAATTGTGGAACGTAAAGAACATATCAAAAAAGTGATCCGATATGAAGAGCAATCCTTTGGTGAAACCCTCGATAAAGGTCTCGATGTTTATCAGCGTGTAAAGGAAAATTTACTGAAGCAGAAGAAAACCGAAATTACCGGCAAAGATGTTTTTAAACTCTATGACACCTACGGATTTCCGGTCGATTTGACTCAATTGATGGCTGAGGAAGATGGATTTACGGTCGACATATCCGGATTCGAGCATGAGATGGCCGGACAAAAGCAACGGGCGCGTTCGGCACAGAATTTTAATATGAACACCAATGAGCTGGATAAAGAGTGGATCGTTTTATCCGAAGGTGATGATTCTGAATTTGTCGGATACGATCAAACCGCTGTCAAATCGATTCTGCGCAAATATCTCACTCGCGGTGAGCAATACCACTTAGTTTTGGATAAAACGCCGTTCTATGCAGAATCCGGCGGTGAAATCGGCGATACCGGCACGATCTCGAATGCTGATTTTACAATCGAAGTAACAGATACAATGAAAATCAATAATATGATCGTTCATATTGGGAATTTAGTTTCCGGACAAATTGGAAAGAATCCCGAAGTCGAAGCCACGATTGATGTTGAACGAAGTGATTCAATCCGGGCAAATCATACGGCAACTCATCTG
>JAUSPJ010000406.1 GCA_030655795.1 Fidelibacterota bacterium
CAAACTGGTAATTATTGATACCGTAGGATGCCTTCATCGGATCGACACACTGCATATACAGAATACCATCTACTTCCACAGAAATATTGTCTTTGGTAATGCAAACCTGCGGCGGCACATCGATCGCTTGTTCTTTCAACGTATGCTTATAAGCAACCTTATCTATAAACGGAATCAGTATTTGAAATCCGGCTTCCAGAGTTTTATTATATTTTCCCAGTCGTTCAATAATAATTGCAACTTTCTGCGGCACAACCCGAATTGTCCGGAAAAAGGCAATCAATACAAAAATTATGATACCGATTAAAATAATTGAAAACGGTGTCATGATCTCCTCCTATTCGATTGATTTAACTTTTAATGTTATACTGTCTTTACCGATAATTTCCACGGTCTGCCCTTCGCCGATATCTTCATCAGCCTCGGCATCCCAGGCTGTACCGTGAAACTCCACTTTGCCCTTCTTATTCTTACTGATAGGTTTGATAACTATTGTCCTGTGGCCAATAAAGTCATCCACATCTGCAGCGGCTACATTCTTCTGCTTTTCAAAGCCCGTAAAGACTTTTGACACCTGTTTGCGTAATGCCAGCAACAGCACAACCGATGAAATGATAAAAATAAACAACTGCAGGTTGAGTGTGATTCCGGGAATAATCATGCACAGAATTGCCACAATCCAGGCGCCGATTCCAAAAAATGCGATAATGAGACCGGGCATAACAAATTCCGAAAGCATCAAAACCAGCCCGATAATAAACCAGATGATTTCAGCACTGAAAAATTCTTTTAATGTTTCCATAGGCTTCCCCTTATATATTTTTTCTTATTACGATAATGTACTTAATGCAATTAACATCTGACCACTGTAGTAAAATGCCAGGCTGATTCGATTGTATTTAAATGAGCGCCTGAACCGGTTGACGGCCAGTATGAAATCCGATATATAGAACAGACCCGCCCCGATACTGATCAACCAGGCCTGTTGATTGCTGAAATTTGTACTGAAATGAGTGGCAATTGCCCGGTTCAGCATGTAAGTGATAATCAGGATGTAGACCAGCACAGAATATTTCATCGGCCCCAGTTTCGGATAGAGATAAAAATACCCGATTGCCGCAATTATTGCCAGAGCGACTGTCATTCCAATCGGCGCTGGATTCCCACCGGCAAATTTAACGAATCCGAGCGCATACACAATATGCGCAACCAGGAACAATATCAACCCGATGCGAAAGGTTTTTTGATTGTCCGGTAACATCAGGGCAATATCGCCACTGAAGGAAAACAGCAACGCTATTAGTATCCACATCGAATACGCCATTGACATATAATTACCGGTCGCCAATGGAATTAGAACAACGGCAATTACCAGGATCGTCGATGTCGGTTTCAACAGGTAAATCTGTCTCTTTTTAAACTGAATTTCAGCCCGAATTAACAAAATGACTATGATGATTAAGATCGCAATAATCATTTTCAGGATTATCATTGTTCTAAACCCTGTTTTTCCGGTTATTCATAAATTTTACTCTTTACAACCCGGTCAACATCAACAGGTACTACGACAATCTCGATGCGGCGGTTTTTGGCTTTACCTTCCCCGGTAGTATTCGTCTCAACGGGGTGAAATTCAGAGTATCCCGTTGCGGAAATAGCCTTCGGATCAAGTCCGTGTGTTTCCACTAAGTACCGGACAACATTCGTCGCCCGGGCCGTTGACAATTCCCAATTCGAAGGATAGGTTTTCTTCAATCCCTTCCCAATCGGTACATTATCCGTATGGCCTTCGATCCTGATCTGCTGACCGGAGAGTTCCTGAAGAATCGCAGCCACTCTCGACAGAACATTTTTTCCTTCAGGCTTGATTTCCGCCTTGCCGGTGTCAAACAGGATTTTTTCAACGATATTTACTGATAATTTATCCTGAAGTTGGGTAATCTGAATCTGACCGTCCTGAATTTCATTTTTAAGGTTTGAAACCAGATTATCGTAGGTCATTTCCATATTTTTAATGGATTCTTCTTTTTCCTGTAAAATGTCATCGATCTGTTTCTGGAGTTTGCTGACATCATTGCGCAGTTTCTGAATCTCCTGTTCTTTTTTAACCAGTTGGTCTTCGTAATCAGTTTTACAGCTGGTTAATCCGGCAATGATTTGATCCTTTTCAGAATCCCGGGCATTAATGACGTCCTGAAGTTGGGCATTGCTGGACTGGATATCCTCTAATCTCGATTTCAGTGATTGTATCTCCAACTCTAAATCCGATTTCTGATTCAGTAAACTGTCGATTTTGGATTTCGACTGGTTCAGCATCTCAGTCAGTTCAACGGCCTTTTTACCTAATAATTTAACCTCCTGCTGATACCTTTTAGCTTCAGCTTGCAGGATATTATGTTTTCCTGTTGATACACATGCCGACATCCCAAAACATAAAATAACAAGCAAAACTAAACTAATTTTCCTCATCTCATTCCCTACCTTTCTGATGATTTTCGACATCATAATTTTTCTAAAACAGAAATCTTGTTTTGGTTTGTATATGCTGGTAAGACTATCACGGTAAGAGTAAATTTCCATAAATTTATACAATATGAAAAGAAAAAACCTATAGAATCTCAGAGTTATCTAACCTGAATTATTCACCGCAGAGTACGCTAAGATCGCAGAGAATTATTAATAACAATAAGTTAAATCAGTAATATGGAGAGAATGAACATTACAGAAACAAATCAAATAATTACCTCTGCGTCCTCTGTGAATTCAGCGGTTTATGAATTAAGCTGGCTAAAGTTCCACTTCAAATGAACCTCCCCGATGCAAGCATCGGGGTATCTTATCGGTAATATTCTTAAATGAGACACCAAGGTTTCTCAAACTCTTCCTTTTATAAGGTAACCCCGAGGCAAGCCTGGGGGAATTCTTTGATTAAAAATGTTATCCAGGTCACAGGAGAAAAGTTGATATCCCGATAGTGACAACGATTTTATCTGTTGTTATACTCTAATGGCTTATGTATTTTAACCATGCTTAGTAATGAAGGAGTTTTTGTTATGAAAAAAATTTATCGTTCAACAACGGATGTAAAACTGGCCGGAATTTGTGGTGGTCTGGGTGAAATGTTTAATGTGGATCCCACTGTCGTCCGCCTCCTGATGATTTTCGCAACCATTGCCACCGGTGTGGCACCACTGCTGATTACCTATGTTATCGGTTGGCTGATCATCCCGGAAGGCAAACCCGAATAGTTCATGCTCGGAACATTTGTTAATGTTGGAACTGTTCTGTTAGGCAGCGCTATTGGCCTGGTTCTGCATCAACGCTTACCGGAAAAGATTACAAAAATCGTCTTCCAGGGAATCGGTCTGTTTACGCTGTTTCTTGGTTTTACAATGGCGACGAAAACATCCAACTACCTGATCATGATTTTCAGTATTGTGCTGGGTGCAATTATCGGTCAGCTGCTGTCGATCGATACTGCTCTGGATAAATTCAGCAACAGGCTCAAGATGAAGGTCGGTTCCAAAAATGACAAATTTTCCGAAGGACTGATTACCGCCTTTCTGCTCTTCTGCATGGGCTCAATGACCATTTTGGGTGCTTTTGAGGAGGGGTTGGGCAATCCTCCGAATCTGCTTTATGCCAAATCCATGCTGGACGGTTTTTCATCCATCGCTCTCTCGGCCGGTTTGGGGCTTGGAGTAATTTTCTCCACCATCCCGCTATTGATTTACCAGGGCGGACTGACCCTGTTCGCCGGCTGGCTGGGAGAGTTTTTCAGTGAAGTGGTCATTAATGAAATGTCGGCAGTGGGCGGTTTAATGCTGATCGGACTCGGGATCAATATTCTGGAAATTAAATCCATAAAAGTGGTCAACATGCTTCCGGGTTTGATTGTAGCCATTATCCTTGCCACAATTTTTCTTTGAATGAACAAATCCAGACAATTCTATAAATTTCAATCCGGATAAACTCATGCGTTTTCAATTTGTCAGTCATCAATTTATTACCATCACTCTTATCTCCTGCTTTTTGTCAGGATGCAACCGGTATTATTTCAATGTCCATCCGGCAAATATAAGCAACCTGGCTGATACGGAATTATCGGAAAAAATCGAATTAGATGTTCAATTACTGACAATTGTTGAACAAAACCTTGCGCGAATTCACGAGCAGGAAAAACAATACTTTTCTTCCTTTCAATCCGAAAAACCGGCACTTTTAAATCATAATCAACGCCAGGAAATTAAGGATATCTGGATTCAGTATCTCGATCAGGTTTTCATTCTGACCAAATTAATGCTGGAATATCGGGATTATCAGGTATTGGATAATCCATATCAGAATGACGCCTTTCTGCTGGGATTTGGCTCCTATCTGATGCTGGTCTCATCGGGATTGCAATTTATCGAAAATACCGCTTTCATCGCCCCTTTTGAAGTATTATTAGACGAAGCTATTCCGGAATATGATATTCCCAAAGGATTATATACGACGTTTAAATGGCAGATTTTTCATCTGGATGAATATTTCGATATCGATGACAACTATCAAAAATATAAAATCCTTATAGAAAAGTTATCAGCGGGTTCGGATCAGTCATTGACCGATCCACTGTTCCCGATAATCGAGTCACATTATTCTCAATCTCAGAAAATCTTAAAATCAAAACGAATATCTCTTTTA
>JAUSPJ010000407.1 GCA_030655795.1 Fidelibacterota bacterium
ATAAACCGAAATTCGGACACCTATAACTTCCACATATAAGCTTAGTTTGTTCTGCTCCAGATTCAGGTATAATCGCACCAGGCCAAAATAGATTGAAACGATCCCGTAAAATTGTTTTTCATCGTCGGTGAAATCCCCGCCAAGGCGCAAACGGATGGGAATTACCAGCGTTAAAACAGCCACCCCCAGCAATACAAAAAAAACGATCAGCAGTGGTTTTAGGATAAAAATAAACACGGAAACTGTTTTTTCCTTTGATATTCAGGATTGATATAAATAAATTTACGACCTGTTTGAAAACTGTTGAAAGGAGTTTAATGAGCAAGAATTTGTCAGTTCAAAAACGGATTCGCCAGGCGGATAAAGCCCGGTTACGTAATAAGCATTACAAAACATTAATGAAATCCATGATAAAAAAGGTGAAGACCGCCGGCAGCAAAGCAGAAGCGGAACCACTGTATCGCGAAGCAGCGTCAATTATCGACTCCATCGTCGGAAAAGGCATTATTCACAGGAACAATGCCGCCAATAAAAAATCTAAGCTCGCTGCTCACATAGCCAAACTTTCGTAACACCATTTTTCTCAATTACTAATTATCCGTTCTGTAATTCGGCGCTTCCTTACTGATCTTGATATTGTGAGGATGGCTTTCCTGAATTGAGGCGGATGTTATTTTTATAAATTCTGCCTTTGCCTGCATCTCGCCAATATCTTTCGCTCCGCAATAACCCATCGACGCCCGCAAGCCCCCCATCAGCTGATGAACGGTATCCTGCAGAGGACCTTTATAGGGAACAATTCCTTCAATTCCTTCCGGGACGAGTTTTTTTGTCTCAGCGGAATCCTGGAAATAGCGGTCCCTGCTGCCCTTCGCCATTGCGGCAATGGACCCCATTCCACGATAGGTTTTATACACCCGGCCTTCATATAATACCGTTTCGCCGGGACTCTCATCCATGCCCGCCAGCAGCGAACCCAGCATCACGGTGCCGGCACCACCGGCCAGGGCCTTGGCAATATCTCCGGAATAACGAATACCGCCATCGGCAATGATGGGAATTCCGGCTTTATCAGACGCTTCACAACAATCCATGATCGCCGTCAGTTGTGGAACACCCACTCCCGCCACAACCCGCGTCGTACAGATCGCGCCGGGACCGATTCCCACCTTGACCGCGTCGACACCAACATCAATCAAGGCCTTTGTGGCCTCTTTTGTCGCCACATTTCCGGCAATGATATCAATGTGAGGAAATAATTTTTTCATTCGCTGCACGGCATTAATGACATCAGAGTTATGACCATGGGCGGTATCGATGACAATTACATCAACTTCTCCCGCAATCAATCGCTCGGCCCGTTCCAGAAAATCACCGGAAACACCGACTGCCGCACCGACTCTCAGACGGCCATAGGAATCCTTGACCGCGTTGGGAAATTTTTTCTTTTTCAGAATATCCTTCACCGTAATCAGCCCTTTCAATCGGCCTTCATCATCCACTACCAACAATTTTTCAATGCGATGCCGCTGAAGTATCTCTTCGGCCTGTTCAAGTGTTGTGCCCACTTGAGTAGTAACCAGATTTTCCTTTGTCATGCGCTGGGAAATCAGCTGGTCAAGATTGGTTTCAAAACGGATATCCCGGTTGGTCAGAATTCCGGTCAGCTGCCCGTTATCCACCACCGGAATTCCGGATATCGAATATTTACCCATGATATCCAAAGCTTCCCGCAACGTATTTGTCGATGACATAGTCACCGGATTGACGATCATTCCGCTTTCGGAGCGTTTTACCCGGTCCACTTCGGAAACCTGTTCAGCAATGGTCATATTCTTGTGCAGAATGCCAATGCCGCCTTCCCGGGCAATAGCAATCGCCATATCACCCTCGGTCACCGTATCCATTGCTGCGCTGATCAGCGGAATATTCAGATGAATGCGGTTAGTCAATTTGGCTTTCAGGGATACCTGTTTGGGCAGGACGTCGGACTTTGCCGGCACCAACAGCACATCGTCGAATGTCAGGCCTTCGCGGGTAACTTTTTTTATCATATCATCACCTTTTAATTTGTTTATCTGCAATAGACTGTATTTGCCGAATAAATGTCTCGTCATTATAAAAATCATCAATTTTCCGTAAATCTTTGTAAAGCAAGCGGTCTTTATCGAGATGTTTTACCAGTGAGCGGATTTTTTTATAGGCGATCTTTGTACCGTCGCCGCTGGCTAAATTTTTCCGGTAATCGATGCCCTGAGCTGCTGACAGGAACTCGATCCAAATAATATGGCGAATATTTTCCACGACCTGCAAGAGCTTCAATCCGGCATTAGGCGCCATGCTGACATGGTCTTCCTGGTTGGCCGACGTGGGAATCGTTTCCACCGATGCCGGGTGAGAAAGTGTCCGGTTTTCCGCACAGAGCGCCGCAACCGTGACATGAGCGATCATAAAACCTGAGTTGACTCCGCCGGTATCCACCAGAAATGCCGGAAGCCCGCTCATGGTCGTGTCCGATA
This sequence comes from Fidelibacterota bacterium, assembly GCA_030655795.1. Lineage (GTDB taxonomy): Bacteria > Fidelibacterota > UBA2242 > UBA2242 > UBA2242 > B118-G9. The sequence continues at coordinate 2,520 of JAUSPJ010000407.1, forward strand.
AAATCGACACACGACGCTCGCTGATATTGCCTAACTCGGTCAGTGCAATAGTCAGGTAATCGGCTACCATTGCCAGAGGTTCCGCGTGAAAATTACCACCGGACAGAATCTCGCCGATTTCCGGAAACACCAGCGGATTGTCCGTCACGGACTGAATTTCGTTTTCCACAATATCTTCAACAAAGCGAATCGTGTCCAACACCGAGCCCAATACCTGCGGAATACAGCGAAAACTGTAGGGATCCTGGACCTTGTTGCAGTTCACATGAGAATGGACAATTTCACTGTTATTCAGAAAATGACGAAGGTGTTCCGCTACGATTATTTGGCCTTTTTGATTTCTGATCCGTTGAATTTCATCGCGAAAGGGTGTATCCGTTGCCAACGCCGCTTCCACGCTCATCGCGGCAGCCAGTTCCGCCAACAAAAACAGTTTTCGGACCTGGAACAGCGCATATAGCACCAGAGCAGTCGAATATTGGGTACCGTTAATCAGCGACAAACCGTCTTTCGGTCCAAGGATCACCGGTTTGTAAACGCCAGCCCGAACCAGGTCTTCCGCCTGCTGAATCTCTCCCTGATACTCGACTTCGCCTTCGCCAATCAGCGGCAGGCACATGTGCGCGAGTGGCGCCAGATCGCCGCTCGCGCCCACGGAACCGCGCCGGGGAATAACCGGAAGCATGTTCATATTCAGGAGCTCAACCAATTTCTCAATAACTTCCAACGAGCAGCCGCTGAATCCCTGGGATAAATTCTGAATTTTCAGCCACATCATCAGGGCAACAATATCCGAATCGATCGGTTCACTGACCGCGCAGGCGTGACTGTACAGCAGATTCACCTGCAGATCCGCCAACTCCTGCGGTTCAATTTTTACCGTTGCCAGTTTTCCAAAACC
>JAUSPJ010000408.1 GCA_030655795.1 Fidelibacterota bacterium
TGTTTTCATTCCTGCTTTGATTACTATAAATTCAACCCGTTATATGATAAACAGATATACATGGACAGACAAAAGTTTAGGAGCGTGCTGGACTTTGCCATAGAGCGTGAAAAAGAGGCGGTCAAATTTTATAATGATCTGATCAAAAGGACCAAATCTTTCGATATCATGGAAACCATCCGGACGATTGAACTGATGGAACGGAATCACATTGCAATTATTGAAAAGATGAAAAATCAAGAGATTGGCGATGTGCTTATCCGACCGGTGAATGACCTGAAAATCAGTGAGTATCTAGTCCGGCCTGAAGAAAAAACGCCTGATAATTACCAGGACCTGCTAATAACCGCTATGAAACGCGAAGAACTCTCACACAAACTTTACCTGTCGCTGGCTGAGGAAGTCGAAGCCCCCGAAGTTAAAAAAGTATTTCAAAAACTGGCCTCCGAAGAAGCCATGCATAAACTGACATTTGAGAAACTTTATGACAGCGATATTCTGAAAGAAAATTAAACTTTCACATTTAAAAGCAGGGAATTCCCCAATGAAATTTATTGTACTGAACGGCAGCCCGAAGGGATCTGTCAGTGTGACCATGCAGTATATCCATTTTCTGGAGAAGCACTTTTCCGATTACCTGCTGTCCGCAAAAAATTTCAGGGCTATATGAAAGAAGGCATGATTATGTCACATCAACGGGTTTTAAAAAAATTATATCCGGAGGAATAAATGGAAAGTATTTTTGAGATCATTGAAGCCACCATTGGCTTCAGCCGATCTGTCCAGATTCGGATCATTAATACAATAATAATTTTAATGGTGTTGTGGTCAATAAAATTTGTGATCCGCAGGATTATCTATCGCCAGACGGAAGATGTTAAGACCCGGTTCATCTGGATAAAAACCCTGACATATATAACGGTTGTTTTAGGCTTGATTATGGTCGGCAGTGTCTGGTTTAAAGGCTTTAAGGAACTGGGGACCTATCTGGGACTTTTATCAGCCGGCTTGGCAATCGCTCTCAAAGACCCGCTTACCAATATTGCCGGGTGGCTGTTTATCGTGTTTCGGCGCTCATTCAGCGTTGGTGACCGAATCCAGATTGGTGATAAAGCCGGTGACGTGATTGATATTCGAATTTTTCAGTTCATCCTTCTGGAAATTGGCAATTGGGTCGATGCAGACCAGAGTACCGGTCGGGTGATTTATATTCCTAATGGTCAGGTATTCACATTGCCGTTAGCCAATTACAGTAAAGGGTTTCAGTATATCTGGGATGAAATCAAAGCGCTGATCACCTTTGAAAGTGACTGGAAAAAGGCCAAAGAGTTGATGTTGAAAATTGCCAAAAAACATTCTGAGCATCTGAGCAAATCGGCAGAACGGAAGGTCAAAGAGGCCAGCAAAAAATTTATGATTTTTTATAAAAATTTAACTCCGGCGGTGTACACCTCTGTCAAGGATTCCGGCGTGCAGCTATCAATCCGGTATTTGTGTGAACCACGGAACCGCCGGGGAACTCAACAGGCCATCTGGGAAGAAATCCTGGACAGTTTTGACCAGGAAAAAGATCTCGACTTCGCCTATCCGACAACGCGATTCTATAACAACACGGTTGAAGGAAAAAAATGATATTTGACAGACTTGACTTACCCCGATCCATCGGGGTAAATCAAGTTCCCTAAAGCCCGTCTATACTTGGAGAGAATATGGCTGTCATTACACGACCGGTTCAAAGTAAAAGGGATTTGAAAAAATTCATCGACTTTCCGTTTTAGCTTTAATGGAAAAGCCCCTATTGGGTACCACCGCTTAGAAAGGGAATTCTGGAAACCCTGGACAGAGAGAAGAATCCGGCCTTTGAAACCTGTGATGCAGAACTGTGGCTGGCATATAAGGACGGAAAGATCGTCGGCAGGATAGCCGGTATTATCAATCATCGACATAACAGTTATATCGGCAAACGGCAGGCGCGCTTTGGTTGGATTGATTTTGTTGATGAACCCGAAGTTTCCGAAGAGTTGCTTCTAACAGTTGAAGACTGGGCAAAGGAACGGAACTGTGAAACCTTGCATGGACCATTGGGTTTTAACGATCTCGATCAATCCGGAATGCTGATCGAGGGGTTTAAAGAGTTAGGGACCATGGCTACGTTCTATAATTATTCCTATTACCCGGAGCATCTGGAGAAATTTGGGTTCCAGAAAGGGGTGGACTGGATCGAATACCAGATTCAAACACCCAAAGAGATACCGCCGCAAGTCGATCAGTTCGCTGAACGAATTGCCCGGCAGGAGAAATTGCATATTGTTGAATTGAACAGTCGCAATGATGTTCTGAAATATGCCCGTGAGATTTTTAATCTCTTCCATGAAGCGTATAAAGTTCTGTATGGTTTTGTTCCGCTCAGTTCCAGCCAGGTGGATGATGTGGTAAAAAAGTATTTCAGTTATATCAGTCACGAATACGTGGCATTAGTAGCTGACGAAGACCATAAACTGGTGGCTTTCGGAATTACAATGCCATCGCTGTCAAAGGCGCTGCAAAAGTCGAAAGGAAGACTGTTTCCCTTCGGTTGGTGGCATTTTTATCAGGCAATGAAACAGTGTAAAGTTGTGGATTTTTACCTGATTGGGGTCAAGCCGGAACTGCAGGGTATAGGAATTCCGGCACTTATTCTGAATCAGCTGGGACATCGCTTTCTGGATAAAGGAATTGTCTATGCAGAATCGAATCCGGAGTTGGAAAAGAATACCAAAGTCCAGTCTCAATGGAAATTTTTTGAATGACGCCAGCACAAACGCCGGCGCGTGTATGTCAAAAATCTGGAAATCTAACAGGATCGGTTTTACCAAGAAGGGATAAGCATGAAAAAATACCTGGTTATACTGGCGTCTTTCCTGATAATGTTATGTATCGGCGGGGTCTACGCCTGGAGTATTTTTGTACCTCCGTTAAAAGCTGAACATGGCTTGCTCACCGCCCAGACTCAGCT
>JAUSPJ010000332.1 GCA_030655795.1 Fidelibacterota bacterium
ATTTATTGTTAGTGGTGTGAAAGTCGAAGGAAGAGGTGATTCCCCTTTCCAATCTTCAAAATCGTGGATATATACTTGCAGGTAATCCACCCCATCCATAGCTGATGTGAAGCTCTCTGCATTTGCTGACTTTCCAAGAGAGCGTTTTTTTAGCACATTATGAACCTTTTTTCGCAATGTCACTCCATTTTTTGTTGGTTTATCTGCTATTTTACTCCATAATGCATAGGGTTCATCTTCTTCATTTCGTTTGGCTTCGTCGTATAAGATTTTAGCAAGTTCCGGATCGGTGAGAGCTTCCGGTAATACTGATGCTAAATTCACAAGTGTATGCTCCATTTCCGCCAGATTCATAAAAGTTTCCTGATTATCCTCTGGTGAATCTACGCTTATAGGTTCTTTTTGTGTGCATGCAACGATAACTAAAACTAATACGATCAGTGAACCAAATAATAGACAGTATCTTAAAACATTATTTCTCATTTTAAACTCCCATTACTCAAAGTTTTTTCAATTAAAAATCTGTCACAGAACTTATAAAGGTTGCCTGCCTGCTCCTCAAGCCGAGGATAAGGCGGCAACCTTATCTATCTGAATGGTAATGGGCATTTTGCTTTTATGGTTAATAGATATATCCAATCGTAAGAAATGAAAGTTGTTAAGACAATGTTTTTTGAAAATATTGGTACGGATTCTTGCGGGGGGGGGATTACGATATAATTTAGCATTTCCAGCCTCTTTTACTCGGTTTTGAAATTTAATTGACGCTCATATCAAATCCAAGAATTATTTTGCAATCTTTCAGTTTGAGCTGTAAAATTCAATTGCACCGGAATCCGCCCGCCGGAAGATCTTGGTGAAAATAATGATTATTTAACCTGCTTAATTCATAAATCTTACCACTTCCGTAGGTCACAACGGACTCCCTCGGAGAATCCCTTCGGGAGAAGACACTAAGTCGCTAAGATTTTATTAAATTCAGGCATTCAAATGTTCATTATTAATCGAAACTTAGGTAGAGTTCAATATGGTTGTGGTGTGGCACTCCGCAACCAATGGTGACATGCTCGCTATCACTCCAGACTGATGTGCCCGCCTGCGCGACGCAGTCGGGCAGGGTGTCTTTGTGGTGGTGAATAATTCAGGTTAAATTTCGCCATGGAATATTTGAAAAATCGGAATACTATATATGATGTTCGAGTCGTGTGATAATTATGAAAAAGCCCTGCGTGAAGAGCAACGCAGGATCATGTGTCTGCGGATTTTTACCGATAATGTCTGCCGAAGCTTGTTGCAAAAAACCATGAATGAACCGGAATCCCTGGAATATTTAAGCCGTGTTAAAACGGTGATACTGGAGAAATTTCAAGAAAAAGAAGAGCAATATCGCATGATTTATGAACGCCGTTTTAAACGAACATTGCTTCGCGAAGGAATCGCGCTTTCGTTATATTAAAAAGTTGAAAATAGAGGAAGACGGAATTATGGAACGTGAAAAAGCATGGGCATTATTGACTACATACACGAAAACGGATAGTTTGATCAAACATGCCCTGGCGGTCGAAGCGGCGATGCGGTTTTGTGCAAAAATTTATGATGAAGATGAAGACTACTGGGGCATTACCGGATTGTTGCATGATTTTGATTATGAGACGTTTCCAGACGAAGAAAACCACCCCTATCGCGGTAATGAGATGCTGGAAAAAGAGGGCTACCCCGAAGAAATGCGTAAAGCCGTTATGGGGCACGCAAACTATACCGGCGTTACACGGGATACGCTTCTGGCCAAAACGCTCTTTGCAGTGGACGAATTGGCTGGTTTTATTATGGCGGTAGCGATGGTAAGGCCGTCGAAAAGCGTTCACGAGCTTACACCGAAGTCGGTAAAAAAGAAATTTAAAACCCGTGCTTTTGCAGCTAAAGTCAACCGTGAGGAAATTTCGCAGGGAATCCAGGAACTGGGCGTGGACGAAACTGAACATATTCAGCGAGTGATAGACGCGTTGAAAACAGTGGCTGACAAAATTGGGCTGGACGGTTTCCCGATGTCGTGATTATTGTGTTATTTGATAAACACGAAAATTATGAGTAATTTAGGGACAGGTAAACCCTCGCTCGAAGAAACAGTGAGAACACAGAGCGAGTGATATAAATTTTTTCTCTAGTTAGGAGAGAAACTGGCTTTAAGGAAGCAGGCCGAGAACTGCTACTCATTTATTGAGCGGGAAATACTTCCGGTTGTCGAGAAACCGGGGCGATATACAGGCAACGAAATTAATGCTCAGCACAAGGATTTTACGAAGGCCAAAGCCTCTGTGGCGCTTATATATCCCGATCTGTATGATGTGGGAATGTCCTATTACGGTTTTCAGATATTGTATCAACTGTTGAACCGGGAGCCGGACATCGTCGCAGACCGGGCGTATGCGCCCTGGATAGATTTTGAAGAGCTGTTACGGAAACACAGGGCGCCGCTTTATGGGCTGGAGTCGAAAACCCCGCTTGGCGAATTTGATGTACTGGGATTTACGCTGCCCTATGAGTTGACATTCACCAATATATTAAACATCCTGGATTTATCCCATATTCCGGTGCTTTCCAAAGAGCGCAGAGACACCGATCCGATTGTAATGGCCGGTGGCAGCAGTACATACAACCCCGAACCCCTGGCGGATTTTATTGATCTGTTTGTCATCGGTGACAGCGAAGAAATAATTGTGCCCCTTGTCCGGTTTATTGCAGAACAAAAACGGAAGAAGCTGTCCCGCACGAATATATTAAAATCGGTCCAACGGAAATTTCAGGGCCTGTATATACCGCAGTTTTACAACGCAGAGCAAGACCCGACAAGTGGATTTTTTATCCCCATGCCTAACGAAGATAATTTGCCCGATAAAATACTGGCGCAACGGATTCCGGATCTGAAAGCGGATTATTTTCCGGAAAAACCATTAATACCAATAGTGGAAATCGCCCAGGATCGCCTGGTGGCGGAGATTTTGCGGGGATGTACTCAGGGCTGTCGGTTTTGTCAGGCGGGAATGATCTACCGTCCGGTTCGTGAAAGGATGCCGCAAGATATCGTCCAGCAAATTGAAAAATCCTTGCAGTTGACCGGATATGATGATGTCTCCCTGCTCTCATTATCATCCTCCGATTATTGTGGTATGGAAGAATTGATTCATGGAATTTCTGATTTTCTGGAAAAAAACAGGGTCGGATTGTCACTGCCTTCGTTGCGATCAGATAGTTTTTCAGAATCAATGGCAATGATTGCCCAGAAGACCAGAAAATCCGGCCTGACCTTTGCGCCCGAAGCGGGATCGGCCCGCTTGAGGAATGTTATCAATAAAAACATTTCCGAAGAAGATTTAATGAGTTCTGTCGATATTGCGTTAAAATACGGCTGGCGGTCGATGAAGCTGTATTTTATGCTGGGTCTGCCGACGGAGACCGATGCAGATATCGCTGAAATTATCAGGCTGACAAAAACCGTCTACGAGCGCGGGGAAAAAAGGCTTTCAATCAACATTACCCTGTCTACGTTTGTCCCTAAACCTTTCACGCCGTTTCAATGGGAGGCCCAGGATAATCCGGCTGAAATTCAACGGAAACTGGATATGATAAAAAGAGGTCTAGCGCCGTATAAACGGATAAAAATAATGGCGCGGGACACCTATTATTCGCAACTGGAAGGATCTGTCGCAAGGGGCGATCGCCGGATGGCAAAAGTGATTTACAGCGCCTGGAAACATGGCGCGAAATTCGATTCGTGGAAAGAACTGTTTAATCCACAGGCATGGGGCCGGGCTTTTGTGGAATGTAGTGAGGAACCACAAATGTTTACAAAGCAAATAAACATTTCGGATCCTCTGCCCTGGGATCATATTAACGCCCGGGTTTTGAAAGCGTTTTTACAGAAAGAACGGGAAAAAGCATACCGGGCCGAATCATCTCCGGATTGTCGGGACGGGTGTATTGGTTGTGGCGTCTGTGATTTCGAAACACTATCGATGAAGACTGTCGATAAAAAGGAAAAATTCTCCCCGGATAATCAGCGGCCCATTGATGTGGAAATATCAGACACACAGGAGCTGAAATATCGCCTGCGGTACCAGAAAAAAGATGCATCAAAATTTATCTCACATCTTGACACCATGCGTGTTTTTCAACAGGCCTTTCGCCGGGCGGGTCTGAAGTTGTCCTTCACAAAAGGATTCAATCGCCGCCCGAAAATGTCTTCGGGTTTCCCCCTGCCCCTGGGATATAGCTCGAAAGATGAATACCTGGAAATCGTGCTTACGGAAACCGACAAGAGTCTCGCAGAACACA
>JAUSPJ010000333.1 GCA_030655795.1 Fidelibacterota bacterium
CTGACCCGCTGGCTGAGGGTCGGAAAAATCAACCCGCCGGTAAAACCACCCAGGAACAGAACAGAATAATGTAATCCGGGATAGTTCAACAAATAGGAACCACTGTTGAGTAATAGCCCATAAATAAGAGTGGTCAGCAGCAAGGCGCTGAGCACAAAATATAATTGAAGGCGCTTCGACTTGTCGTGGTACCGACGCTGCCAGGCAGCCCCACCAGCCGCCCCGACCATAAACGACATACTCAGCAGAGCCACTCTCAGATAAAGCGATCCGGCAAAACTTTGCAGAGTGATCAGCACCACCGATTCCAGGCTCATGATTGAAAAACCGACCATAGCCATATTCAATTTGCTTACCGCTGCATACCGTTTATTCCTGTGAAAAATCAGAAGCATTAGCAGAATAATTCCGGTAATCATCGCACCGAATAGAACAGGAGATTTCCCCGCAAACCAGGGATAAATCTTTTTCAGCAAACCGCCGGTTTGTTGGTCCCAGAGGACAGTATTAAAGTAAAATCCGATCGGCTTAACGATGGAGTTAATGCGCTTTGTATCACATCGGGCTAATTGATCATTCAAGAAATCAATTTTCATCGGGGACAGGCGATCCCACAAATAATTATCCCGGATATACCGATTATCAATTCCCCGGTACTTCAATTCAAAAGCGATATGTTCAAAACTGCTCTCAAGTCTCTGATCTGATGCTATTAAATGCACGGTTTCACCGGGAATCCAGGCTATATGAGTGAAAACAGAACCAACCGTGTTTTCCATAACTTTCAGGAATTGAAGCTGATTATTATTCAGATAGGTTTCACTGCCTGGAAACTGCATGGCTACAACCGCCATGTCGTTCAAATGATTTTTCAGAAGAGTGAAAAACTCCGTTGAATAATACACATTCCACATGGCATTCAACGGCAGGGGTATATTCAGGATCATAACATCGAAACAGAGTGTTGACTGCCGAAGGAATTTTAAGGGATCATCAATAATCCGGCGTATTTCAATTTTACCGATGGATTCCGGTCCGGTATATTTGTCAAGAAGATCACTTAGTACTTTATCACTCTGAACGGACGTTATTGTTTCTGTTGATGGGTATTTTCCCAGTTGAGTGATAAGGTCTTCATACACCGGCCCGATTATCAGGACATGATGCGGAGCGGGGTGATTCAGCATACCGAAATGCACCAGTTCTTCGGCATTTTCCTCAATCCCAAAACTCCACAGCGGTTCATTATTTGAAAACAAAATGACATTTTCGTCATAAGACAAGGCCGCTATCGCCTGATGAGGCGATTCCCGGATTTCAATGATCCGGTACGGCGACCACCTGATTGAAGAGATTTTAGGAGAAATAAATTGCGCTAAAACAACAAACAGGAAAATGCTGATGATAGCAATGATTAGTTTATACAAAGATTTTTCAATGAAAACAAAGCCGGCTGTCACAATTAAAATTGCCGTAATCAGATTTAGCATATTTACTGTACTTACTCCGATTAGTATCATGGCAATGAAAACCATCCCTCCGGTTGCAGACCCAATCGTCTCGGTGATGTACACTTTATGAATGGGATTCTCAATGTTCTGCCATGACACCCAGTTCACAAGCAAGGGAAAAAACAGTCCGTTTATCAGTGACGGCAGTATAAACAGTAAGCCGGTCCAGAGAAAAATCCGCCCCAGTCCCAGCATTTCGCTAAGATTTACACCGATTAGCTGACGGATCAACATTAGTAAATTTGCCGCTCCGATCAGAAGTACTGAATACAATACTATAAGAGTAAACAACTTCTTTTCTTCTAATCTATTCGGGGCAATACGACTTCCTATCAGACTCCCGATTCCGGTCCAGAGCAGCCAGTGGCCAATCGCCACACACATTGTCAGTTCATTTCCATTGAATGACTGAGCCGTCAAACGTATGAAGACTAATTGCCCGATGATAGCGGTAAACCCCACAGCAAAAATCAAGCTGTTGGTTTTCAGCGATTTTCTAGTTAATGACATTTAAGTATTAATAGTTAGTTTGGATTGGTCGGAGGGCGTTTTACCGGTGCGGTTTTCGGGTCCCAGGCAACCCTGAATCCAACAAAGCTGACCCGCGCTACCGGCATATAGCGAAACCGATCGGAACAGCGCATTTCGTCTTCGCTATGATACCATGAACCACCCCGTAGTACTTTGAACATGCTGGTAGCAGGTCCGCGTGGATTCTGATATCCCGGCATACTGTAATAACTGCTTTTATAGTAATCATAGCACCATTCATAAACATTGCCCGCCATATCATAGATTCCCAGGATATTATGAGGAAACTTAGCCACCGGTGAAAGTTTTTTCCAGCGATCCTTTTTCCCGGTACCACTGTAATTAACCATATTTCGGCTAATCTCGTTTCCGGTTGGATATTTTAGAGACATTCCACCGGAAGTGGCGGCAAACTCCCATTGGGCCTCTGTTGGCAAACAGCCGCCAACCCATTCACAAAACTCCTGGGCATCGAACCAGGTCACAAACGCTATCGGGTAATCGTCATTACTGTATGGTTCCTGCAGAGGCATTGCCCGATTCGTTTCACGGCAAAAGGTTTTGTACTGAGCAACCGTTACTTCTGTAATGCTTATATAAAAATCCGAAAGTTTCACTTCATGTACCGGTTTTTCGTCACTGTCACCGACATCGAAATTATCTCCCATTTCGAAAGCACCACCGTTCACGAGTACCGCATCCATTTCAAGTGGACCAATCTTAACGACCATCTGGTTTTCAGGGCTATCAGGAAGGGGATCAGGCTCATCACCGACAAGTGCTAAAGAACCGAATAATAGCAGGACTAAAAACACATATTTAAGGCTGAAAAGCAACTTCATA
>JAUSPJ010000334.1 GCA_030655795.1 Fidelibacterota bacterium
ATTTGAAATTCGAAATTAGATTTGGGAACCTGTCGCTTATCATGAAAGCAGTTTACGAGTTGGATGTCTATATTTTGGCTGAGAGATTATCGGATATGATCTGGTCAGAATATAATACCTGGGAAGAAAAGGTACAGAAAACAATTGGACTTCAAATAATCCGTGCTTCAGATAGCATTGCTGCGAATATCGCGGAAGGTTACGGAAGATTTACTCCCTTGGATAGAAAGAAATTTTATCGATACTCACGGGGCTCTTTTGAAGAAACAAAAACCTGGTTGAGAAAATTATTTCGTCGTAAGATAATATCTCCCACAAAGCAAAGTGAATATACTGAAATAATCAATGAATTAGGTCCTAAATTAAATGCTTTTATCAATAAAACAAAATAGACAAAATTTATGATCCGAGCGCTATTAAATTTCCCCAAAGGGGTGCCTTTCTCAAAGAGGATCCTTCGGAGCGGCACAAATTTCAAATTTCAAATATCCAGTTTCAACTATCAAATTTCAAAGGAATTCTATGTTTGAGCCAAAAATAGTCGCATTCTTCTGTAAATGGTGTACTTCAGCGGGTGCGGATCTGGCCGGCACTTCCCGGATGACATATAAACCCAACATTACCGGGATCCGGGTGATGTGTTCCAGCCGGGTGGACCCGGAGCATATTCTGGATGCGTTTAAAAACGGCGCCGATGGGGTCCTGATTGGTGGATGTCATCCGGGTGATTGCCACTATCAAAGTGGAAATTACCAGACGCTTAAACGTGTCAAATTACTTAAAAAAATGATGAAGGATTTGAATATTAACGATAACCGTCTTCGATTGGAGTGGATATCTGCCGCGGAAGGAAAACGGTTTACGAAAGTCGTGGATGAGTTTACAGAGGAGATTCGCAAACTGGGACATATTCAATATACAACACTATGAAACGACTGATATTAGGGCTGGGAAATGATTTGCTGACCGATGACGGGATCGGGATTTATATTGCTGAGAAAATAAAATCTGAAATTTCCAGAGCAGATATTATCTGTTCCGCCGATTCCGGTTTTGGATTGCTAGATCATATGCTGGGCTATGATCAGGTGATATTAATCGATTCAATTATTACCGGAAAGACCAAGGTGGGTGAAATTCATCACTTTTCGTCTTCGGATTTTTCGCAGCGTGTTCCGTTCAGCATTCATTCTACGGATATTATTTCGATCCTTGAATATTCCCGGAAATGTGGTTTTTCAGTGCCCAATAAAATTGAATTTCTAGCGGTGGAAATTGAAGATAATCAGACCTTTAATGAATCCTTTTCCGATTCCATTGAGTCGCAGAAAGATCAAATTGTACAAAATATTAAATCACGCATAAACAACATTATTAATAATCAGATCCCTGAACTTGTTGAGGGATAGAATGGTTGAAGGAGGCCTGTTTAATGAGTGAAGAGCAAAAGATGGTTAAAGCATTTATAATGGGTGAAGCTTATGACGTGCCGGAGGGCTCGACGATCATCATGGCGATGGAGTATGCCGGGTTCCAGATGAAGCGGGGAGTCGGCTGCCGGGAAGGATTTTGCGGTGCCTGTGCGACAGTCTATCGCGAAAAAGGTGATTACAAATTGAAAGGCGGGTTGGCCTGCCAAACGGTTGTTACGGAAGGAATGACGCTGGCTCAGATTCCCTTTGTGCCTGCCGAAAAACCAATTTATGATATTAAAAAATTAACTCCGGACGTGGATACCATTAAGGCATTATTCCCGACGGTATTCCGTTGCGTGGCGTGTAACACCTGTACCAAAGCCTGCCCTCAGGAAATCAAGGTCATGGATTATGTGCAGGCGTTGAAACGGGGCGATATTGCCAGGGCGGCCAATCTTTCTTTCGATTGTATTCGCTGCGGTCTGTGTGCGCTGCGCTGCCCAGCGGAAATTGTCCAGTATAACGCCGCGACACTGGCGCAGCGGCTTTATGGGCGTTATCTGAACAAAAAAAGCCCTGAACTAGAGGAGCGGATAGTCGAGGTTAAGAATGGTAAATACGTAGACGAGCTGGATGAACTCGTCGAAATGCCGCGGGATGAATTGTCCAAACGGTATTATTCGAGAGAGATAAAGTTAAAGTAAATGATTTGAGATATGAGTATTGAGTAGTGAGTAATGAGATAGAATATGCATAAATTTAAAGAATTATTAGTCTGGCAGAAAGCAAGGGAACTGGTAAAAGAAGTGTATAAACTTACTTCGACCTTTCCAGAATCCGAGAAGTTTGGTCTCATAACTCAAATTCAACGATCATGTGTTTCAATTCCATCAAATATAGCTGAAGGGTCGGGAAGATCGTCACCGAAGGATTTCGTCCGCTTTCTTGACATTGCCTATTCTTCTGCCTATGAACTGGAAACACAATTAATATTGTCGGCGGATTTGCAATTCCTTACAACTGAAGCTTTGGCTAAAGTATTAGATAAAATAGATACAATACAAAAGATGATCTAGGGCTTAATTCGAAAATTGAAAAACAAAGAGAAATAAATGTCTCAATACTAATTACTCAATACACAAAAAAAGGAGAACCTATGTATCCTAATTATATGATGAAATCCATTAAGATGGTCGAAAAAACCCGGCCGAAGCGTCTCGAACTGGCCAAAAAGCACGGCAAGCAGGT
>JAUSPJ010000337.1 GCA_030655795.1 Fidelibacterota bacterium
ACATTGAAGAGTTGGAGTGTTGGAGTGTTGGAGAACTGGAGTATCGGGACTAGTGTCGTGTCAATTTTGTAAAGTCGGATTTGGCTTAAATTAAGCGTCATGGAAATAATCAGATTAATTCCGGGACTTGACTTAAGACTGTCATATCAAAAAACATAGACTGATCCCCAAACTTTCCCGGCAGGCTTGAGTTAAGTCGGATCACTATCGCCCTTGATTTAAGTGTCAATGAAACCTTAAACCAATCATCAGTTTCTGCCAACACTTGAGTTAAGTATTACTTTCCAATAGATACTTGAGTTGAACATTTCCTGATAATCAGATAGACGAAAAATCTTTTCCCTGGCGCCAGAAAACCTCAACCGCCTTGTGCAGGCATTTCACCTCAATCGGTGTAATTCCCAGCAACTCACCGTCGGGAGTCAGGACTTTCGGGACCCCGGTTTCCACTTTGATCTCTTTCACCTTGAAGGTTTCTATTTCGTCGATATGAATATGCTCACCGGTGAATATTTTCGGAAAACTCTGCAGCAATTTGATTCGTCCCAGTTTTCCCAATAAAGTAACATCCAGGTATCCGTCATCGATCTCCGCTGACGGGGCCATCAAAAAATTTGCCGTCCAGCGGGTATTGGATATCTCCACAAAAATATTGTCCCGCTGATATTCCTGTCCGTCAATAGTAATCGTCAGTGGATAGCTGCTCAGGAAAATGGTTTTTTGAAGCACACCCAGGGTATAGGATAGGTTACCAAAGACTTTCAATTTATAGGCAATTTCGGTCACATCGGCCACAAATCCGAGACCCAGAATATTCAGAAAGTAATAGATTTCGCCATGGGTCGTAAATTTTCCCACATCCACTTTACGCGGTGTCTGCAGTGCGATGATTTCAATCGCATCTTTCCAGTGCGTATTGTGCAGTTCCATGTCCCGGGCAAAAGCATTACCGGTCCCGATGGGTAAAATACCAATTGGAATTCTCACTTTCGATGTATTCTGATAGTATCCGTTGATTACTTCGAAAAGCGTTCCGTCACCTCCGGCCGCAACAACGCCGTCATATTGATTCAAATCAGTTTCCGCTACGATCTGAATCCCGTGTTCATGATAATCCGTAGTTCGCAGATCAAATTCTATCTCTTTCTTCTGAAAATAGGCTTCCACTTCCGGCAAAATCTTCTGGGCCCGTCCATGTCCGGCAAAGGGATTATAAACCAGTAATACTTTCATTGAATGTTTCCCCCACAAAAATTAATTCTCGAATATAATTATTCATCAGCTGCAATCATATAAAAAAGGTCATTTTAAGGTGAATTCACAGAACCAGGTGCAGCATTTTTGGTAAAATCGAATATTCACAGGGTGGCGTGCCGATAATTTCGCCATCGGTTTCCACAGCAACGGTTAAATTTTCACCGGACAGTTTGATCGTATATCCCTGATGATATTCGGCATTGGCCTTTTTAAACACCGAACCGGAATACAGAGATGGAATATAGCTAAGAGTCTTTATTCGGCCCATTTTATTAATCAGCGCGATATGCAGTTTGCCATCGTCACAGGCAGACGGCACACCATAATTCATACCGCCGCCAAAATAGGAACACTTGAAAACAGTCAGGTTTTTCAGAGAGCGGCTGAGATGTTCGGTCTGGTCAATCGTGACATCCGCAGAAAAATTACCGAATTGGAACACGTTTCTAAATCCCGCAAAAAGCGCCGCAACATCGATGTTCAGGCGTTTCAGAAAGGACATAATAACTGTTTTACGGTTGAATGCCACGATCGACTGACTGATAACACCCACGCTGGAATTCGCCAGAAAATACCGGGCAATCTGATTCCCGCTTGGATCATTACAGATGACCTTTGCCACATCCACCACATAGGATTTTTCCGATAATACACGTTCCGGTAACCGGAGCCGGTCGGGAAATAATTTTTCCACATCGCAGCTGCTGCCGGCCCCTAGAAAGACAAGTTGAATTTCCGGATCGATCAGGCGGTCATCCTGGATAATACCGTTCAACACTTCATTCAGGGTTCCGTCACCGCCAAAAACAACGATTCGCTTTATGCCCTTATCCACCGCCTGTTTGGCCAATTCAATTGCATGCCCCGGATATTCTGTGGGATGGCAATTAATTCTGAACTCCCGATTTTTCGATTCTTCAATGAATACCCGCCACCGTTTGCGGGCTTTTCCGCCACCGGCAAGCAGATTAGTGATAAAAAAGAGTTCCGGCTTTTGCGTTAATGCAGCGATAAGTCCTCCCATACCAGTGATTGTCTCAGATGGCTGACCATGTCATCCCGATCGGGATCACCAGGCTTGAAAACGGAATAGAAATTTACAGGAATCGACAGACCCCAGAATTTATCAAAGATTTCTGCCTGCGGCGAATTTAGCGGATATCCGCAACGAAAGAACCGGTATTTTCGACGGTTGTTTCGGATTACCCATTTCAATAAACCAGCGGCCGCATCCTGGTAACCTTCCTCAAAGGCAAGATGACGGATGAACAGTTCCGATAATGGATGTCCTTCCGGTGGCGCCAGTCGAAGCGGACTCGCGATTTTTTTCAGAAAGGCAAATTTGCCCCCGTAACGGCTGATTACAGTATTTTTAAACTGTGACTGATCCCAGAGACTGATGGCCGCGACGATTGTATCATTGTGAATAGCCAGGCAGGTATTTTCCAGTTTGAAATCTTGCTGTTCATAAAGCGATGAGAGATAATCGGCTGTCCAATTTGGCCCTAATTCATATCCACCATATGATGTCCTGTACAATTCGGCCATTTCAGGGATATCGGTTTTAGTAGCCGTGCGCAAACTGTACTTTTTCCCCGGACGCAGAAGGGGTAGCGGAAAAATGTTTTTTACCTGATAATTGCTGACCAGATCGAATGCCGGAATTCCGGCCCGGCCTGACAACAGCGCTTCCATCGCACGGTTCGCACCAATCACCAGGATGAAACCGAGTTTGACCGGCGTATCCATCAGGTAATCCATAACATGTTTCATCAGGCGAAACGTCAACAGTGTATTCTGGGAAGGGTTCTCGATTTTTATCCCGCCGATATAGGCGACGGAAACCGCTTTTCCTTTGTATTCCACCGTTCTGAAAACAACTCCGACGGTGCCGATTATCCGGCTGTTTTTTTCCGCCACAAATATTACCGGCTTCTCACCCAGCAGATCATCCAGATAAAAATAATCCGGGTTTCGGTCATTGTTCACAACCAGTTTCGCATCCATCGGAGCCTGGCGGGATAAATCCAGAAGCGCCTGATTATCCTTTTTTGTTGCAACACGAATTAGCATGAATACCTGTGGTTTTTATCTTTGCTGATTTTAGAACAGGCAGAAAAAAGATGCAAGCATTATTCGATGTCAATAGAAGCAGGTAATTTCTTGTGGAAATAGAAAAACAGCACAACTTTTATCAGTATGCCGGGTATGCTGAATGAGACGGTTTTTCATTATCTTTCGTCGTAGCTACTCAGCCTCAAACAGCTCAGGTTTTATGCCATAGGCATGCCTTTCCAAAGGTCACGCAGGTCACAACGGACTCCTTTGACCCGAAGGGTCTCCTTTGGAGGAGACTCCTTCGGAGAATCCTTCGTGATCGGCATAAACATTAACCATTCACTTTAGTGAATGGAACACCGCATACTATACCTAAAATCCCCGAATTCATTCGGGTTATCCTCCGACTCCTCCTATGGACTGCTCCGTAGCCAACCACAATACCGTTCCGGATATAAGAAATGAAACTGAATACTTCAAAAGCTATCAGGGTAATTTATAAATCGCCTCAATAACCACCTCCTCCGTACCGGCAATTCATGAATTGCGCCAACAAACTCCCTTATCAATAATCAACATCTCGCCACCATTCCCAATCAATATCGTCCCGATCTTGTTATACAAATTTTTATCTGTTCGATATTTCAGACAATTTTGTATATTAACGGTACATTAAATTGGGATTAAAAGGCTATTAATGTCCTCCAATCTTTTCAAACTATTGCAATCAACCACCATTGACTGGCGTGATAAAAACATAAATGTAGCCATTCACCTTAATTACTAAAGCAGGAGTTCTCAATGCCCACACTGCAATTCAAAGGCAAAAATATCATCTGGAACCATCATCTTTCTGTTCCATACTATACGCTGGATGAAATTGAAGACTTGAACTTCCAGCCCGAAAAAGCCGACGGCAATCTGATTATCGAAGGGGATAATCTTGTTGCTCTGAAAACGCTTTTACCACAGTTTGCAGGTAGAGTAAAATGTGTGTTCATTGATCCTCCATATAATACAGGTAACGATGTAGAAGAAGGGAAAAGCTGGGTATATTCCGATAACGTGAATAATCCTATGATAAAAGGATGGCTTGGAAAAGAAGTATCAAGAGATGATCTAACACGACATGATAAATGGTTATGCATGATAGTACCTCGTCTCAAACTATTGCGAGAATTACTTCATGACGATGGAGCAATATTTATTACAATAGATGATAACGAGTATGCTTCGTTAAAAGCGATAATGGATGAAATCTTTAACGAAGATAATCTTGTGGCTAATATTGTTTGGCAAGCAAGAAAATCTGTCCAAAATGATACAGACATAAGTGTCAATCATAATTATATTTTGGTTTATGCCAAGGATAGAAGACAAACTGAACGACGTTTGAAGAAGAAAAATGCGGATAAATGGCATCAAATGTCAGGTTTTGTTTTTAAGCCCTTATTATTAGATAAATCCAAATTCAGCAACCCAGATAAAGACACACGCGGTCCATGGAAGGCTGACCCTTTTGATGCACCACACATCCGAGAAAATCTGACCTATCCAATTAAAAATCCTAATACAGGTAAGAAGTATTGGCCTCCGAAAGGCAGATGCTGGCGTACTGAAGAACAAAATTTCAATAAATTACTAGCAGACAATAGAATTTTATTTGGGAAAAAGGGAACAAGTGGGCCACAATTAAAAGTCTTCTGGGACGAAAAAAAGGAATATGGCGAAATAGAGACTTCGTGGTGGGGAGAAGGTTCAGCAGAAATATATTTTGATGAAGATATTGACTATGCAACTGCTCAGGAATGGACTAATTATGGAACTACGACTCAAGGTTCAAAACTGCTACAATACTTATTTGATTCAGAGAAAGTATTTAATAATCCCAAGCCAGTTGAATTAATAAAACACATTATTATGCAATCTGCTAATAAAAATGATATAATTCTCGATTCCTTTGCCGGTTCCGGAACGACCATGCATGCGGTCATGGATTTGAATAAAGAGGACGGCGGCAAGCGGCAGTGTATCCTGGTTCAGATGACCGAAGCCAATGAAAAGGAACCGGATAAAAACATCTGTAAGGACATTACCCGTGAACGGGTGAAACGGGCTATCAAGAAATTTGATTACGCATCCGGATTTCGCTATTACAGGGTCGGCATACCGATTGATGCGGAATCCCTGCTTTCCGGCGGGCTTCCGACCTACAGACAGTTCGCCGAGTACGTCTATTATCTCTGCACCGGCGAAAGCCTGAAGAATAAATCGGATATTGACGAAAAAACCTATTATGTGGGTAAACACGGCAGTTCAGTGATTTATCTGGTTTACAAACAGAATTTCGAGGAACTCACGCATCTGGCGCTTAACCTGCAACTGGCGGAAGAGATTATCGCAAAACATCCCCAAAGGCGGTTGATCGTTTATGCGCCCGCCTGCTTTCTGGAAGAGGACTACATGAAAGAGAAAGCCATTGAATACGTTGGAATACCATATAACATGTTCCGGAGGGACTGACATGTATACGGAAAAAGATTTTACCATTATTACCGATGTTTTCCGGGAGCATGTGCCGGGATTAAAGGCGCTGATTCTGTTTGGGAGTTATGCCCGCGGAACTGCGCAGGACGACAGCGATGCGGATATAGCCGCCATCGTTGAAAAACCGGTGCCGCGTGCGGAAAAATTGACGATCTTGAACAAAATCTGGCAAGTTCTCGGACGAATGGGCTACCGGACGGACATCATCTTTAAGGACATTGAACAGTTTGAAGATGATAAGCAGATTCCCGTGACCATGGCTTACGAAATCGATCAGGAAGGTAAACTATTATGGATGAAAAACTGAAATCACAAGCCGCACTCTGGAGATTAAAGGCTGAAAACGATCCGGCAGTTGCCGGATGACGATTGACCAGCCCGCGCCTGTGACGGATGTTCTTTCGTTTCACTGCCAGCAGGCGGCGGAAAAGTTTTTGAAAATGTATCTTGTCAGATACGGTGTCAATCCTAAGAGGACGCATGACATCGGCTTTTTAGTGGGAGAATGCTGCCGGTTCGATCCGGCTTTTGAGACACTTTTCGACGTTTCCTTTTTGTCTGTCTATGCGGTGGAATCCCGTTATGTGGACGATTTCTTTATTCCTTCGATAGAAGAACTGGGAAACGCCTATACAGCCGCGTTGAAGGTCAGAGATTTCATTTTGGCAAGGATAAAAGAGTAACGCCTATGTTTCTGAAAAATTATCAGGCCGAAGTCGTCGCCAAACTCAAAGAGTTCTATGCCGGAGCGCGGGAGGCAAAAAATTCTTTGCAGGAAGTACCAGAAAATAAACGTCATCTGGTCAACTGGGTCGAAGAGTCTTTCGATAATCTTCATAAGAATAATCCTGACCATTGTAAGAATGGTATGAATGAATATTATCCCCGCATTGTCATGAAAGTTCCGACCGGCGGCGGTAAGACGCTTCTCGCGGTTGAGGCAATTCGCGAATACCAGAATATCTTTGCGCAAAAACGCACCGGCCTGGTCGCCTGGATCGTACCAAGCGAGACGATTTATTCCCAAACCGTCAGAAAACTGCGCGACAAGGCAAATCCGTTGCGGCAACTTCTGGATCAGGCCAGCGGCAACCGGACGCTTATTCTCGAAAAAGGCCAGCGTTTGACGACCGGCGATATTGAAGAGAATCTGGTTATTCTGTTTATCATGATCCAGTCTATCAGCAGAGTTAATGCCAAAGAAGCATTGAAAGTGTTTCAGGATTCGGGTGGTTTCGAGAGTTTTTTCCCGGCAGATAACCGCACTGATCTGCATGAAGAACTTGTCAATAAATGTCCGAATTTAGACCTGCTGTCCGAAGCTGGACCGATTATTAAAACGAGTCTGGGGAATGCGGTTCGTTTATCCAAACCCTTTATCATCATCGACGAAATTCACAAAGTTTTTTCTCCGATGGCGCGCAAGACGATCGATAACCTGAATCCCGATATGGTGCTGGGACTTTCCGCGACGCCAAAGAAGGAAATGAATATTTTAGTCTCTATTACCGGACTTCAGTTAAAAGATGAAGATATGGTGAAATTGGACATGCACATTATTCCGCCGGCGGGTCGTATAAAAGATGACTGGAAAGCGATGTTAAAGGAGATTAAAGATCGCCGGGATGCTCTGGAAAAGACAGCGGTCGTCTATCGCCAGAGTTCGGGCGTTTATATCCGCCCGATGGCGTTGATACAGGTCGAGGCAACCGGCAAAGACCAGCGTATGAAAAAGCGTGTTCACAGTCTGGATGTCAAAGAATTCTTACAGGAGTTAGAGATCAATCCGGATGAAATCGCTATTAAAACCAGCGCGCAGAATGACATCGAGGACGTCAATCTCTTTGCGCAGGATTGCAATGTTCGCTATTTGATTACGAAAGAAGCCTTGCGGGAAGGCTGGGATTGCTCATTTGCGTACATTCTCGGTATCATTCCCAACGTCAGTTCCAATACCGGCGTTACCCAAATTGTCGGCAGAATTTTGCGCCAGCCTTTTGCGCGAAAAACCGGTGTTCCCGATTTAGACGAAAGTTATGTCTATTATTCAAAAGGATCTACACGGGACATTCTCGAAAGAGTGGCAATTGGTTTCAGAAACGAGGGGCTGGAAGACCTGGTGACGTCGGTTAAAATTCAGGATAATGAAAATGTAAATCCACCCAAGAAAGTCAATATCCGCAAGGATTTGAAGTCCAAATATGAAAAT
>JAUSPJ010000357.1 GCA_030655795.1 Fidelibacterota bacterium
AGTCTACTGAGACTCGAGTTCACAAGAGCGCAGCGAGAGTGGACTTGAGACGAAAATTAATATCGTATTCTGAACTCAACCCCAAGTGAATTTCCCAAGGGGACAGCGCGGGCAACGTCTTATAATCAAATGAATGGAAAACTGTTGATATTTTCAGTCCTGGACTGTGACATGGAACTGTTACAAAACATAACCATGCAATAAGGTGGAAATTATTAAAAACGACATATTTCCGGCTTGTACTTAATTTTTCATTTTTAAATTTATCCGTAACCAAAACTTTTCATGTGTATCTCATTGTGTGTAATCTTTTAAGGAAAGGAAATAAAATGACTGAGCATTTGAAGAAAGAAGATTTTAAATCAAAAGTATTTGATTATGAAAAGAACGAAGAATGGAAATTCAATGGCGACTTGCCTTGTATAATCGATTTTTATGCCGACTGGTGCGCACCCTGCAAAATGATAGCGCCAATACTCGAAGAAATATCAGCAGAATACGAAGGTAAACTGAACGTGTATAAAGTAAATACGGAACAGGAACAGGAACTGGCTTCGGCTTTCGGAATTCGCAGTATACCTTCGATCCTTTTTGTACCTAAGTCAGGTAATCCTCAAATGGCTGCCGGTGCACTTCCCAAAGCAAACCTGGAAAATGCAATTCGAGAAGTTCTCGGCGTTGTCAGCGAGAAGCTTACAGCATAAATTTGGTATTGTTTTTTTAATTAGTAACGAAACCTTACTAACAACACATATTTTTCTTGATACTTGCTCAATAATTGTTTATTATTGAGCAAATGATTCTTATATACCTATTTCGGTTTTATTCAGCACACTCATTATTATTCGTCTAATCACCTTTTTCATACCCG
Organism: Fidelibacterota bacterium; assembly: GCA_030655795.1. Classification (GTDB taxonomy): domain Bacteria; phylum Fidelibacterota; class UBA2242; order UBA2242; family UBA2242; genus B118-G9. The sequence continues at coordinate 872 of JAUSPJ010000357.1, forward strand.
ATATAGTTTTTTGTCAGGGTTGCAGAACCGGAAAGATAGTCACAAGAAATGATTTACTAATTCTCAACAAAATATATTAATTATTTAACATTCAATTATTTAGATAATCATTAGCGGAGGAATTAATGGATAAAAAAGAGGTACAGGAACAGGTTATTGGTGTTGTTGCAAAAGTGCTGAAAATGGATGCTTCGGCAATTTCTCAGGACGCCAATTTTATTTTTGATTTGGGCGCCGATTCCATGCAGAGCCTGGAATTGATAGCCGGATTTGAAGAAGAATTTAACATTGAAATGGATGAAGATAAGGCGCAGGCCGTACAAACCGTATCCGACGCGGTCGAATTTATTCACAGTTATCTTTAATCATTTTTCGGGAGTACAGATGACCTCAAAAACTGAAATTCATAAGAAGAATCTTGAGAAAATATTTTATCCTGATTCGGTGGCTATTATTGGAGCAAATAAAGTACGGGGAACAGTCCCTCACGACATCCTTGATAGCATTTTAAAAGCCGATTTTAACGGCATCGTTTATCCGGTAAGTCCCCGTGAAAAATTCATTGCCGGGATTAAAGCCTATAAATACGTCGTTGACATCGAAGATCCTGTTGATCTGGCGATATTGGTCTTTCCGTCCTCAGTCTGTCATATGGCGTTGGAACAGTGCGGGCAGAAGGGGATCAGGTCAGCGATAATCATATCTGCCGGATTCAAAGAAGTCGGCGGAGAAGGCATTGAACGGGAAAAACAGATTAAGGCAATTGCCGATAAATACGATATGTCCTTTATCGGACCAAACTGTCTCGGCGTCATTAATACGGACCCAAGTTCACGAATAAACGCTTCCTTTGCCCGTAAAATGCCGGATGAGGGCAGTATTGGTTTTCTGTCTCAGAGTGGCGCGTTATGTACGGCCGTACTTGACTACGCGCAGGCGAAACACATTGGATTTTCGAAGTTTATCAGTTTCGGAAACAAAGCCGATATCAGTGAAATAGACCTGTTGTATTATTTGAAAGATGATCCGAAAACCAAGGTCATTTTAATGTATCTTGAGGAAGTATCTGACGGTAAAGCCCTGATGAAAGCCGCTCAGGACGTCATCTCTGAAAGCGGCAAACCGATCCTGATACTCAAATCCGGACGAACCAGTGAAGGCGCATCAGCGGCCGCATCCCATACCGGTTCACTGGCCGGCAGTGATGAAATCTGTGATGCCGCTTTTAAACAAGCGGGGATTATTCGGTGTAGTAATATTGAAGAGATGTTCAATATTGCCATCGCATTTGCCTATCAACCACCACCAAAGACAAACAATATCGCCATTATCACGAATGCCGGCGGACCCGGTGTGCTGACAACAGACGCCGCCATTCGTGACGGTCTGAAACTGGCTGCTTTTTCTGAAGAAACAACTTCCATCCTGAAGAAGAACCTGCCTAAAACCGCCAACATTAAAAATCCTGTGGATGTTATCGGAGATGCCCGTGCCGATCGTTATAACATTGCCCTTTCGGCTGCTTTTAAAGATCCGGCGGTTGATGCTGTTTTTGTAATCCTGACACCGCAATCCATGACGGACATTGACCTCATTGCCCGGGAAGTGGCGAAAGTTTCCAGCCACTATGACAAACCGATTTACGCATCTTTTATGGGAGAGGCCGATGTTAAAGAAGGTATCGATGTACTGCAGCGGAACAAGATTCCGCATTATTCACTGCCGGAATCAATGAGCAAAGCGGTTGCAACTGTGTATAAATTTAATCAGGAAAAACACGATATCGTTAAAAAGGAACGCATTTTTAATGACTTGAAGCCGGAAATTGCGAAAGAAATACTGGACAGCGCTATCGCGGAAAAAGTTGGATTTTTAACGGAAGAAACGGCACTGAAGGTATTCGGCGCCTACGGATTACCGGTACTTGAGAGCTATCTGGCAACAGACGCCAGTGAAGCGGTTAAATATGCGGAAAAGATCGGATTTCCTGTTGTAATGAAAGTGATGTCCGAAGACATCGTACATAAATTTGATGTGGGAGGAGTTGTTCTTAATATCCAAAATTCCGAAGCCGTCATAACCGCATATAAGACAATAATTAAGAACGTACAGACTAAACAGCCGGACGCTAAGATTAAAGGCGTCCTTGTTACGAAAATGGTTATATCAGGACAAGAGGTCATTCTCGGCGTCAAGCGCGATCCGTCGTTCAATTCGGTGATAATGTTCGGCTTGGGTGGTATTTTCGTTGAAATTTTCAGGGATGTCAGTTTCAGAATTACCCCGGTTGATGAAAATTCAGCGCTGGCGATGATTAATGAAATCAAATCGTCAGCTATTTTTAAAGGGGCTCGCGGGAAAGCAGCCAGCGATATTCAATCTATTGTCGAATCTATCATGCGTTTGTCTAAACTTGCCACCGATTGTCAGCAGATCAAAGAGCTGGATATAAACCCGCTGATTGTGCTTGAAGAGGGCAAAGGCTGCTGTATTGCCGATGCCAAAATAATGCTGTCAACAAATTCCAACTAAAAGAAAGGGAATACAATGAGAATTTTAATCCATGACAATTATGAAAAACTCAGCACCTGGGTAGCTCATTATGTTGCCCGAAAAATTAATACAGCTAAACCAACTGCTGAAAAACCCTTTGTGCTTGGACTGCCAACCGGCTCTTCACCCATCGGAACCTATCAAGCGCTGGTAAAACTGTACAAAGAGGGCAAAGTATCTTTTAAGTACATTGTGACATTTAATATGGATGAATATGTTGGCATTGCCCAGGATCATCCGGAAAGTTATCACTCTTTCATGTGGGACAATCTGTTCAGACACATCGATATTCCCAAAGAAAATATCAATATTCTGGACGGAAATGCTCCTGATCTGGAAAAAGAATGTCATGATTATGAAGAAAGAATAAAAAAAGCCGGCGGAATTGACCTGTTTCTAGGTGGCATCGGACCCGACGGGCATATTGCATTTAATGAACCGGGATCATCCTTAAACTCAAAGACAAGAATCAAAACCCTTACTTATGATACGATTCACGCAAATTCCCGATTTTTCGGCAATGATATCAACAAAGTCCCGAAGACCGCGCTGACTGTGGGTGTCGGAACGGTGATGGCCGCAAAAGAGGTTTTAATCATTATTAATGGATATAAAAAGGCCAGAGCGTTGCAGAAAGTAGTGGAAGAGGGCGTTAATCATATGTGGACCGTTTCAATGTTGCAATTGCATGAAAACGGTATTATCTGTTGTGACGACGAAGCAACCATGGAAATGAGGGTTGGCACGCTAAAATATTTCAAGGATATCGAAAGCAAAGCATTACTCGAACTTCCCAAACTACAATAAGGCAGTTGTTCTATGGCGTCACGGAAAATAACTACCAGTGAAATAGATATTCTCAAACAGCAGGGTTGTACTGCGCAGGACTGGAAATCTATTTCAGTTGACGATGCGTTTCCGACCGAAAATATCAGAAATGTTGATTTTTTTGGAACTATTAAAATCGGTGATTTAGCCGGCGAAAAAAAATTGCCGGGCGGGATCGAAAAAGGCTGTGGCATCGTCAATAGTCAGATCGCAAATTGTACAATTGGTGATCACTGCCTGATTTCCAATGTTAGGAATCTGGCTAATTATGATATCGGTGATAATGTCATTATCGAAAACTGCAAATCTATTATTTCCGAGGGAAACAGTGGTTTCGGCAATGGCGTCGAATTGGATGTTCTGAACGAAGGTGGCGGCCGGACATTGCCGATATTCGATATCCTGTCGTCACAAATCGCGTATCTATTAGTGAATTATCGCCATGATAAACTATTTACCGAAAAACTGCTCTCGATAATTGCCGACTATTCAAATTCAAAAAAAACGGATCGTGGGATTATCGGTTCCGGCTCGGTAATTCGGAATTCCGGAATTATCAAAAATGTCAGCTTTGGCGAATGTTCTAATATTGACAATATAACTCACCTGGAAGAAGGCACGGTTGCAAGCACAAAGGATGCAGCTGTCCATATTGGCGATAATGTTATTGCTAAAGAGTTCATCATTCAGTCGGGTTCAAAAGTCGATGCTAGCGCGTTGATCGATCGCTGTTTTATCGGGCAGGGAGTCAAAATCGGTAAGCAGTATTCGGCTGAGAATTCCGTCTTTTTCGCCAATTCCGAAGGCTTTCACGGCGAAGCCTGCAGTGTGTTTGGCGGTCCCTATACAGTAACGCATCATAAATCCACCTTGCTCATCGCCGGACTGTTTTCATTCTATAATGCCGGCAGCGGTACGAATCAGAGTAATCACATGTACAAACTGGGGCCGATTCATCAAGGTGTACTTGAGAGAGGTTCCAAAACCGGCTCATTTTCCTATATGTTATGGCCGTCGAGGGTTGGCGCATTTTCTGTGGTAACCGGAAAACATACATCGAATTTCGATGGATCGGATTTTCCATTTTCCTATATCACGGAAGAAAACGGCAAACCGCAACTGACTCCCGCGATGAACCTCTTTACTGTTGGCACACGCCGGGACAGTGTCAAATGGCCGGCCCGTGATCGACGGAAAGACACAAAGAAATACGATCTACTCCATTTTGACCTGTTTAATCCTTACACTGTCGGTAAAATGGATAAAGGACTGGCATTACTGCGATCACTTTCGGAAAATACGCCAAAAGAGCAGGAGTACGTCAATCATAAAGGCTGTCATATTAAAAGGCTGATGCTGAAAACCTGCTCAAAATACTACGATATGGCGATTAAAGTTTATATCGGAAATGAACTGATTAAACGCCTGGACAAACCAGAATCGATCGCGGAGATAAAGACCCGTTTATTTTCTGTTATTCCGAAATCCGACGATTGGAAAGACCTGTCCGGGATGCTCGTTTCCGAAAGCGCTCTGAATAAAATGATTGACCGGGTGAATAGCGGAAAAGTCAAATCAGTCCATGATCTGAACCAGGCTCTTCAAAATATGTTCGATAGTTATACAGTAGAGAGTTGGAAATGGGTTTGCCATTTAATAGAGAAACGGTATGAGATCAAAGTATCGGAAATCACCCGCGAACATTTCTTAAAGATCGTTTCTGATTGGGAAAGCGCCAGCGTCAAGTTCAATAACATGATTCAGAAAGATGCCTCCAAGGAATTTGATCAGAACAGCCGTATCGCGTATGGAATTGACAGTG
>JAUSPJ010000361.1 GCA_030655795.1 Fidelibacterota bacterium
ATAGTATGCAAGCTCCCCTTTTTCCCCTCCCCGCCTGCTCCCGGAGGATGGGCAGACTTTTAAAGGGGATTATGGGGAGGTTAATATATCTGCATAATCAATGAAACATTGAAAACTTTAAAAATCACTATAAAGAAATAAACTCATTACGCATATTCGAATACAAAATTGGAATGAGTTTGATTATTATCCAATCTCATAATTCGTGATTCTTGCCTGTATTCTTTAATAATAGTGTCCATTAACTCCCGAACTGAGATAATTTTATCCGCTCGCCAGGCATTAGCGCCGGCGAAAGCAAAGCCGTAGTGGAATTTACCCCTGCGTGCCGATATCAGCGCTTTTGCAATACAATAAGGTACATTCTCGAAATTACAGGTTCGCAGGCATTTCCAGGGACATTTGAAGGGCTTTTTCTCACCTGCTGATACGGACTCCAGGAAGTGATTATTAATGGCGCGGCCGGGCAGTCCAACGGGACTTTCAATGATCCTTAAATCTGATTCCCGGCAGTTTAAATACATTTCTTTGAAACGTATGTCCGCATCGCATTCGTGGGTTGTGACAAAGCGTGTGGCGATCTGTACACCGCTGGCGCCGAGTTGGAGGTATCTGTAAATGTCGTTACCGGTGTAAACACCGCCGGCAGCAATTACCGGTATCTGATGATGAAACGGTTGTTCAAATGGGCGAACGGCGTTTATCACATCGGTTACCAGGTTTTCGAGCCGGTTGGATTCTTGAGTGAGTTCGGCGGCTTTGAAGCCAAGATGTCCGCCGGCTAATGGGCCTTCGACAATCACAGCATCGGGAATATGGGAATATTTTTTGGCCCAGTGATTGAAGATTAATTCCGTCGCCCGGCCGGATGAAACGATTGGGATGAACCGGGTATGGATATTATTCAACCCTTTTTCTATGATGGAAGCGGATAATTTCAACGGCAGGCCTGCGCCCATTATAACGACGTCCACTTCTTCTTCAATGGACACTTCCAACAAACGGTCAGCGTCTGTTAATGCGATCATAACATTGACGCCGATCAGTCCGTCGGTTTTGGCACGGGTGTTTCGAATTTCCTGCCGCAGCGCTTCGGCGTTTGCCTCGCGAAAATCTCCCTTTATTGCGCCGCCGTTCATACCGATACCCACTGCTGCGATAATGCCGATTCCACCTTCATTAGCGACGGCGGACGCCAGACCAGACAGGGAGATACCGACACCCATACCACCCTGAATAACGGGAATTTTCGCTCGTAGATGCCCGATTCTTAATTCCGGCATATTTCCATACATTTCCACCTCCCTATTCGTATTTCTATAATTCCTAAATCATCTAAAATACAAAGCCATTCTACGAATTATTTGGATTGGGAAATGTAAAAGTACTGTAAAAGAAGCGCCCTGGCAAAGGAACATTTATTAGGGTTAATTATGATGTGCCCGAGTGATCTGCAACCTGTGACGGAATCTTCAATATCAGAGGATTCCCTCCGGGACAATTTCTAATTTCTAATTAATCTTGTGTCTTGACTCTATTTTACCTATAATTATCTTCGATAATATGAATGGGATTACGATATTTTTGTCAAATTGTGTTTATTCCGTTAAACCGGAGTGTTTACAATGAATCTGTCTATTGTTAATCCTCGCAAGGCGCTAAACAAAGCCTTTTTAAAAGTCAAACCCTATCGTGCGGATTTTGAAAATTTCAGACGAAATCTGACCTCTCTTCTGAATGCAGTTCAGGAAAATGAATCCGAAGAATACCATAAAAACCTGGCCAGTGATTTTCTGAAACGAACCTATTATCATCCTGATTATTTCATTAATATAAAAGGAAACACCGATTTAGTTATTCATGCCGGAAATACCGCTGCAAGCAATGTTGCGGTATTGATAGAAGCCAAAAAACCCGGTAACAATCCGGATATGCTGAGAAAGGACCGGATTAATGTAAAGGCATTTCATGAACTGCTTCTGTATTATCTGCGTGAACGAATCAGCCATACTAATCTGAAACTGAAATACCTTATTGCTACCAATTTATATGAATGGTTTATTTTTGACGCCAAACTGTTTGAAAAAATATTCTCCGAAAATAAACCTTTCGTCGATCAATTTAAGGATTTTGAAACCGGTAAACTAAGCGGCATCACGACGGAATTCTTTTATAGACAGATTGCGCAACCCTATGTCGAAAATATTAAATCGGAGATCCCGTTTATCTGGTTTGATCTGCGCGACTACCGCAAATATCTTTTGAGTAACGATCCTAATGATGAAAAAAAACTGATTCCGATCTTTAAATTCTTTGCTCCCGAACATCTGCTGAACCTGTCCTTTACCAATGACAGTAACACTCTCGATAAATCCTTTTACACCGAACTGCTGCACCTGATCGGATTAATCGAGAAAAAGGAGGGCAGTAAAAAAATTATCACAAGAAAACCGGCTGGTGAAAGGAACTCGGGTTCATTGATTGAAAATACAATTACCCAGCTAGACAGCCACGATGTCCTTCATAAACTCGAAAAGCCCGAAAGATCTGGCGAAATCAGAGAGGAACAGTTATTTGATTTCGCTCTGGAACTGGTTATCACCTGGATCAACCGCATTCTGTTCCTGAAACTGCTGGAAGCCCAGCTGATAAATTATCACAAAGGATCGATGGACTTCTCCTTTCTAAATATCCAAAAGATTAAAAGTTATGACGATCTGGACAGTCTCTTTTTCCGTGTACTGGCGAAGAAACCCTCGGAACGGGACGCCGAGATAAACGCCGCCTTTTCAAATGTACCCTATCTGAACAGTTCTCTGTTCGAAGCTTCCGATCTGGAACATAATACGATCTATATCGGTAATTTACAGGACGATAAACCGCTTCCGGTACTGTCGTCAACGGTCTTGAAAGATAGCGCCGGTAAAAAACGCAAGGGAGAACTGAACGCCCTGGAGTATATCTTTGAGTTTCTGGATGCCTATGATTTCAGCGGGGATACATCGGAAACCATTCAGGAAGAGAAAAAAACACTGATCAATTCATCGGTTTTGGGACTGATATTTGAAAAAATCAACGGCTACAAAGACGGTTCCTTTTTTACGCCCGGATTTATCACCATGTACATGTGCCGGGAAACCATTCGCCGGGCCATTGTCCAAAAGTTCAACGAGCGCAAAGGCTGGAACTGTAAAATATTTGAAGAACTATATGACTTAATCGATAATAAGCAGGAAGCCAACGACATTATCAACTCCCTGAAAATCTGTGATCCTGCCGTCGGTTCCGGGCATTTTCTGGTTTCCGCACTTAATGAGATCATCGCAATTAAAAGAGAACTGAATATTCTCCGTGACCGGGATGGTAAGACTTTGCGTGATTATTCAATTGAAGTAGAGAATGACGAACTGATTATCACCGATGATGACGGTCACCTGTTTGAGTATCATCCCAATAATAAAGAGAGCCAGCGGGTTCAGGAAACTCTCTTTCATGAAAAAGAGACGATCATTGAAAACTGCCTGTTCGGTGTGGACATCAATCCCAACTCCGTGAAAATATGCCGTCTCCGCCTCTGGATCGAACTCCTCAAAAACGCCTACTACAAAACCAGCTCCTCCCCTGACAAGGGGAGGTGGCACGCAGTGCCAGAACTAGCCATAAATAACTCCTCACCAGTTATGGGGAGGTGGCCGCAGGCCGGAGGGGCTGAATCCCAAGACCCAAACAAATCCTCATACGAAGTACAGGAACAAAACATAAATAACTCCTCCCCTGACAAGGGGAGGTGGCATGCAGTGCCAGAACTAGCCACAAATAACTCCTCCCCTGGTAAGGGGAGGTGGCCGCAGGCCGGAGGGGTCTTAATGAACCACCCCGACCTCAAAACCTTCCGCCGCCAACTCCGCAAAAACCTCACCCCTGCCGAAGCCACTCTCTGGAAAATGCTCCAGGGCAAACACCTGGACGGACGCAAGTTCCGCCGTCAGCACAGCATCGGGCCCTATATCGTGGATTTCTACTGCCCGGCGGAACGACTCGCCATAGAACTCGACGGCGAACCTCATTTTAACGATATCAGCGATGAATACGACCGCGAGCGGACACTGTTCATGAATGCTTTTGGAGTTAACGTTCTGCGCTTTGAGAATAAAGTCGTTTTTGATGACCCTGAGCTCCTGCTGATAACAATTCAGCAACAGTTTGGGAAGGTGATAAAACCACCCCGGTCTGCGACCACCCCTCCTTACCAAGGAGGGGAACTGCGGGAATTGGAAACATTGCCGAATATTGATATCAATATTAAGTGTGGGAATTCCCTGATCAGCCGCTATTCTCTGGATGTGGATATCAAACAGGCTCTGTCGAATAGCAAGTGGACTATTGAGAGCTATAAATTAGCGGTGATGTCCTACCGGAATGCCGGCGATAAAGAGCAAAAACATACGTTGCTGAAACTGATCGACGATATTAAGCGTGATTTTGAAATTGAAGTTTCGGCAAATGATAAACGGGTAATTCGTAAAGAGCGGCTCGAAGGTGAACTCTTTAACCTGACCAAGCAGGTCAGACTCTTTGAACAGACGAAAAAGGAAAAAGCCGAGTGGGATAAAAAGGTTAAAAAACTCACCAACGAAATCCAAAAACTCGAAAACGAACTGGAGGAGATAAAGAACAATAAAATCTATGACAATGCCTTCGAGTGGCGCTTCGAGATCCCCGAAGTGCTCAACGATGACGGCGAATTCATCGGCTTCGATGTAGTCATCGGCAATCCGCCGTATAAAATGATTCAGCCTCACAACACGCAGAAAAATGAGTTAGATACAATCAAATCACTATTTGAATTTGCGGATTTCAAAATTGACTTATTTCATTTGTTTTTTCAGAAAGGAATAGAAATTATTAATGAAGGTAAGCTCCTTTCTTTCATCGCACCGAGCAGCCTATTAAATAATGTATTTGCTGAAAGATTAAGGATTTGGCTTGACGCTAAATGCCTTATAAATAAAATTGTTGTTTCAATAGAAAAAATATTTGATGATGCAGATGTCCACAATGCACTATATTTTTTTAAGAAAAGAAAAGGGAATGTTGATATAGAAAACATAATTCATACTACAACAGATATAAAGGCTGTAATTGAAGAACGAATAAAATATCAAGAAGTACCTCAAACAGCATTTTCAAATTTCAGTGGTCATGTTTAGAATCTTCTCATTACAAAAAGTAATATGATGTTGTTTAGAAAACTTGAATCATTTCCAAAACTTCATGAATTCGCTTTCATTAATAGAGGTCTTATTACTGGAGATCGAAATAAATATTTTACCAATAATAAAGTATCAGACAAACATGTTCCGATACTTACAGGTTCTGATATAAAAAAATATCATTATTTGATTCCTTCGGAATATGTTTTATTTGAAAGACCAAAAACAGCAGGTGGTTGTTGGGATAAAAATGTTCATTTTGCCGATCATAAAATCTGCGTTCGACAGATTGGTAACGAACCGATTGCAACGTTGATAGATGAAAAATTTGCAGTGACTGGAAATATTTTTACTGTTATTCCCAAAAATCTTTCTATTTCAAAAGTGTTCCTTGGGATTATCAATTCAAATCTGATTAAGTATTATTGGTCCATTATGTTCTCGGATTTTAAAAAATCATTCCCCCAGGTGACAATTTATAGTTTATCCCAAATTCCAATTTTTGGAACGACTGAACATTCTGAAATGACCACACTTGTCAACCAAATCCTCGCCGCCAAAAAAGCCGACCCGCAATCCAACACCTCCACACTGGAAGCCGAAATCAACCGGCTGGTCTATGAGCTCTATGGCCTTACTGATGAGGAGATCAGGATAGTGGAAGGAAATACTGATATGATTTATAAGGAATAATATCATGACAGAAAATGATTTAAATGAGATGTTAGTACATAAAGCAATTTTAAAAAAACCCGAGATTATTGAAAAAAGTATTGGCATCAAACTAGCAACATTTGATAATGAACAAATGATTAAACACCATTATCCTCTATCAGATAAGGGTGAACACATAGATTTTGTATTTAAAGATATATCAGATAAAATTTATATCGCAGAAGTCAAGATCAATACAAATCCTATCTATATTATCCCGCAACTGTATGATCATGAGTATAAGAAATTTATTCAAATAAATAGTGATATAAACAAAGATAAAATTGTCCCGGTGGTGATTGTTGATAGTGATAGCGTTTCTGAAAATGATGCGGAAATTTTATCAAAAATGAATATTCAAATGTGTATTTATGATAAAACTGAGATTATTGAAATATTGGAAGAAACAGAATGTGATGAACAAATAGTCTCTTTTGAGATTCCCGATACTGGCTTAATAAATGATTTCATAAGTAAAATTAATCAGTTAAAAAATGATTACAGTGATTTAAATATTCTACTTGAAGGTTTTTCGGGTAATGATTGGTGGGATGGTTATTTTGAATTTCGAACGTTTTGGCTTTGGAAAGAAAATAAATATCCCAAGATATTTCAGAAGATATTTAAGTTGCTATGCGATGGCCGAAAAGAAGATAGTATTTGGTTTACTTTTTTAACATCAATCTCTGATAATTTTGATGTTGCAGAATATATCATTTATAAAAAGGGATGGGATTGGCACAGAATTGCCTCAAACAAGAGTAAAAATGATTTGGATGCATGTTTATGTAATTCAGGAAAATGGGCTATTCAAAATCTATTTGATCATAAAAAAAGAATCCAGGTTGTAGCGGACTATTTGAAAATTATTGGTGAAAGTCAGGAATCCTATTTTTTAAAATTAATTTCCAAAGTCAATAATCCATTTGATGCCTATAATTCAGTTCGTGAATCAATTCAATCCATTCATAATGTTGGCCCAGTTATCGCATGTGAATTTTCAACATACATCGCCCAATGGAGAATTTTACCTATTATTCCAAGTGATAATGTTCGTGAAAGTAAATATGTCATAAGAGGAATTGACAATCTCGGAATAAAAA
>JAUSPJ010000375.1 GCA_030655795.1 Fidelibacterota bacterium
CGTGTCATTTTCCCCCAGACCGGCCAGGAAAAATGATCGGTAAGTTCAAGCACTGCAAAAAATAACGGAATATATCCCGGACAGATAAATGCATCTAAAAGCGATTCGTGATTACACATTATTAAATAGGGGCGCCGGTGATCAAAGCTATCCAGACCGGTAACTTGAACCCGCACGGATATCACACGCAACAGCAACCGGCACAATGGCCGGATAAGTACAAACAGCTGTTGCGGACGATAGAAAATCATCCCGATAAATACCAGCGCCGCAATGAGTGAAAAGACTAATACGGCAACAATCCATCGATAAATATATACAATCCGTTTCATTTACTGGCCCATTTGTGTCAAATCCGGCATATCACGCTGGCTTAAATATACAAATTCCACTATGAGCTACAAGGGCTTTTTAGCAGTCGGCGAATTTGCTTAGTATAAAAAAAAACTGTAAACTTATACGATATTTTCAATGAATAATTTTGGGTTTTATTGCGATAATATATGAGATTCCGCCATGTTCTGACTCTTCTGGGGGCCCTATTTCTGGTTTTGGGATTTTTTCTGATTATCCCGCTGATTATCAGCATTCTAAACAGAGACTCCCTGGTTTTTGCCTTCATTATTCCAATTATATCGGCCGTTACCGTCGGACTGATTCTGGAGTATAATAAACCGGAAAAAATTGTTATCGAAAAACGGGAAGCCGTCGCGATTGTCGTTTTTGGCTGGCTGTTTGTTTCGTTGCTGGGCGCGTTACCTTTTCAACTGTCCGGGTATTTCAACGGTTTTCTTGATGCGTTTTTTGAAAGCGTGTCTGGTTTCACGACCACCGGCGCCTCCGTTCTAACTGATATTGAAGCAGTGCCGGCCAGTCTGCTGGTTTGGCGCAGTATGACCCACTGGATCGGTGGCATGGGAATCATTATTTTAGCTTTGGTCATATTACCCGCAATTAATGTCGGCGCCCGGAACCTCTACAATTTTGAATCTTCGTCCATCGCCCAGGAACAAATAACACCCAAAATAAAAGACACGGCCCGGTTGCTCTGGATTGTCTACCTGACACTCACTGTTGCGGAGACCATTCTTCTACTGCTTTGCGGGCTCTCTTTTTATGACGCTGTTTTAACGGCTATGGCAACAATTCCCACCGGCGGATTTTCACCCCGCAACGCCAGTATTGCCCATTATGCCAGCCCTTATGTCGAAGCCGTCGTTGTGTTTTTTATGATTCTGGCCGGGATTAATTTTTCCCTTTATCTGGTCGTTTTTAAAACCAATAAGAGCGTCCGGCAGTTTGGCGATGTCGTCAAATTTTACTTGTTGCTGATGTTTGTCAGCACAATAATCGTTGTTGCCGACCTGCGAATACATTACTATGACACGCTTATAGAATCATTCCGGTATGGTGTTTTCCAGGTAGTATCAATCAATACCACCACCGGTTTTGTGACGGCGGATTACGAACGCTGGCTGCCGCTTAGCCAGATTGTACTGCTGATACTGATGTTTATCGGCGCCTGTCCGGGATCAACAACCGGCGCGATTAAAAACTCCAGGATAATCATCCTCATGAAAAGTATTTACCGGGAACTAATCCAACTGATTCACCCAAGAGCCGTAAGTCCTATCAGGCTGAACAATCGGGTTATCGATGATAAAACGGTCAAAACGGTTCTGGTTTTTATTTGCATGTACCTGGTTTTCTTCTTTGTCGCTTCGATGTTGATGACTTTTTCCGGGACTGATCTGAATACATCGATCTATTCAGTCGCAACAACACTCGGCGGCGTTGGCCCGGGGCTCGGGATGACTGGCCCCATGGACAGTTTTGCCGGTCTTTCCGTGTTTAATAAAGTTGTTTTAATTACCTGTATGCTTTTTGGACGTCTGGAGTTCTATTCCGTTTTCCTCATATTTATCCCAAAATTCTGGAAGAAAGCGTAATGGCCTTTTACCTTGATTTTAGGGGGGGCTGGAATTAAATTTGCTTTGCTTTACACGACGGGTGAGCAAAACCGGAAATATTTGTAATTATTATGCCTAGAGAAATAAAGTGACAAAAATCATTACGATCGCCAATCAAAAGGGCGGGGTCGGGAAAACAACAACGTCGGTCAACCTGGCAGCGGGACTGGCCGTATCTGAGGTCAGCACGTTGTTAATCGACATGGACCCCCAGGCCAACGCCACTATTGGTTGCGGTATCGACTATAAAACTGTCGACCAGAGCATTTATAATGTACTGGTTGATGGTTCAGATATAAATTCCCACATATTTCAGACGCAGATCCCTTTTCTTGATGTGGCTCCGTCAACACCACAGCTGGTTGGCGCAGAAATTGAGATGGTGTCTATGATTGGCCGTGAAACCATATTAAAAAAGGCCATTGATAACTTGGAAAAGGAATACAAATACATCATCATTGACTGCCCGCCATCGTTGGGACTGCTTACGATAAACAGCCTGACGGCGTCCGATTCTGTCCTGATTCCCATTCAGTGTGAGTACTATGCGATGGAGGGACTGGGACAATTGCTAAACACAATTCGTCTTGTCCAGCGCAGTTTGAACCGGGATCTTCAGATTGAGGGCGTATTAATTACGATGTACGACTCACGGTTACGTCTGTCACAAGAAGTTTCGGAACAGGTGCGCAGTCATTTTAAAGAAAAAGTATACCAAACCGTAGTCCGCCGAAATGTCCGTCTGGGCGAATCGCCCAGCTTCGGAAAACCGATTATTCTATATGACGCTTCCTCTGCCGGCGCGCAGGACTACATGGTTTTGGTAGGAGAAATATTCCACAATGACAGTCACACGACTCGGTAAAGGTATCGGGGCCATTATTCCCGAGTTCCCCCAGGGAATCGATCTCACCAATCAGATTGCTGAAATCGAAGTAGAAAAAGTGCGTTCCAACCCACTTCAGCCCCGCAAAGAATTCAACCTGCAGGCGATGGAAGAACTGAAGCAATCTATTCGGGAAAACGGGATTATTCAGCCGGTAACGGTGAGACAGGTGGAAGACGGGTTTGAGCTGATTGCCGGAGAAAGGCGCCTGCGGGCCAGTGTGGAGCTTGGCCGCCAGAGCATCCCGGCGTATGTAATTCCTGTATCCAGCGATGTGGAAATGATGGAACTGGCGCTGATCGAAAATTTACAGCGGGAAAACCTGAATCCCGTTGAAGAGGCCGAGGCGTACCAGATGCTCACGGAGACTTTCAGCCTGTCACATGAAGATATTGCTCAAAAAGTCGGCAAAGAGCGCTCAACAATTACCAATTCACTGCGCCTGCTGGCCCTTCCGGATGAAATTCTCAGAGACTTAAAAGACCAAAAGCTCAGCGCCGGACACGCCCGGCCAATGATCACAATTACCAATAAAGAGCAGCAGTTAAATCTCTGGCGCAAAATAAAAAGAGATGCACTGAGTGTGCGTGCCACAGAAGCGCTTGTGAAAAATATTGCCGGTTCTCCGGAAAAAAAACCTATCCCCTCAAAACAGCATCCTGTTAAAATCTATAAAACCGTAGAGGACCGCCTGATGCATATTACCGGTTCCAGGGTAAGAATCAAGGGCAAAGAAAAAGGCGTTATCGAAATTGAATTCTATTCTAAAGAGGACCTTGGCCGGCTGCTTGAGCTGTTTGAAATAATTGAGGACCAGGCCCAATGAAAAATCAACACTACACCCTTCACCTGATCAGTGATACCCGTAAAAATCCCTTTAGACTCACGTTCAACAGTATCGCTGCCCGGTTGGTTCTGAGTGCAATTACCTTGCTGCTGATCGGCATTATCGCCGGAACGATGTACTTATTGCCTCGTGCATTAAAGTACAACGATCTGGTTGTTGAAAATGAACAGCTGATTGTTGATCGGTTGAAAGTAACCCAGATATTAAGTGACTACAACAAAATCCGCCAGATGGACCAGTATATCCGGTCAGTTCTGGGATCCGATCTTAATATTGCATCCCTGGATTCAAATTATTTGGATTCACTGTTTATTCCCGCCGGCACAATAAGTCATTCCCGGGAAAAAGCCGTTGAGATCAGCTATCTGGATAATGTTCCCATATTCCCGCCAGTGCAGGGATATATAACACGGGGATTTATCGATGATCACGTTCTAACTCAGGATAATCACTACGGATTAGATATTGCCGCACCCGAGGGCGTGCCGATTCGTGCCTCGGCATCGGGAGTTGTTGTATTTTCAAACTGGACTCACGATTTAGGATACACGGTGATTCTGTATCATCCCAACGGTTATTTTACAATTTACGGGCACAACCAGCGCAATATTGTCGAAGAGCACCAGTACCTTAAACGCGGCGATACAATTGGATATTTGGGAAATACCGGCATCAGTCAGGGGCCTCATCTTCATTTCGAAATATGGCGGGAGGGCGAACCTATCGATCCTCAAAGTATGATCTATTCGTATAGACGTACTGATATATCCGTCAAAAATTAAGGAGGATAAGATTTTTAATATGAATAAGAAAAAAGATACAACTATCAATACAATTATCGGCGAAGATACAGTTTTCACCGGCAACATTCAATTAAATGGCAATATCATTATCTACGGCCAAATCATCGGTGACGTAAGCACAGGCGGTACGATTACACTTTCCACGACTGCAAAAATCCGCGGAAACCTGAACGGCGAAGATTTAAATATCGGGGGCGCGGTCGATGGCAATGTCAGCGCAAAAGGCAAGGTTATCCTTGGTGAAAAGGCTCTTTTAAAAGGCGATATCAAAGCCGCCCAAATTGTTATCGAAGACGGGGCCCGGTTTGAAGGCTCTTGCTTTATGAATCTCAACAAGGTCTAAATACAATCTCCCGTTTTTGCTCAATGAGCCAGAAAAACATCCGAATTTTCCATTTGATGCCTTTGTGGACTATTAATCAATCTTATACTATCGCAAAATGAACAATATTTTTTCAATAAGCCGTTACTTCAAATTTATTTTGATCGCCCTGCTGATTTCCGGCAGTCTTTTTGCCAATTCCGATGGTATTACTTCAGACAGCATGACTCAACGGATGATGATGCTGGTTATCCAGCTGGGTATCATTTTATTTGCGGCACGGCTTGGAAATATTCTATTTGAAAAACTGCATGTGCCCGGGGTTCTGGGTGAGCTGAGCGCCGGCATTATTATTGGACCCTATCTAATCGGAGCCATCCCCCTGCCCGGTTTTCCCGGCGGAGTTTTCCCTATCAGTTCGGCTACATTTCCGATTTCACCTGAACTATACGGGATCAGCGCCGTGGCCTCGATCGTATTGCTGTTCATGATTGGCCTGGAAACTAATTTTCGTCTGTTTTTACGCTATTCCTTTGTCGGCAGTCTGGTTGGAATCGGCGGAGTACTGTTTTCATTTTTATTTGGAGATGTACTGGCGATTATTTTCTCACAAGTGGTATTCGGCAAAGCCCTGGGGTTTCTGGCGCCTCCCTGTTTGTTCCTGGGCGTCATTTCAACCGCGACATCTGTCGGCATTACGGCCAGAATTCTTTCGGAACAGCGCAAGCTGGATTCTCCTGAGGGGGTCACAATATTGGCCGGTGCAGTCATTGACGATGTTCTGGGTATTATCCTTCTTGCTGTCGGTCTTGGAATTGTCACTGCATCCTCCCGCTCCGGCAACATGAACTGGGCGCACATTGGTGTTATTGCAGCCAAAGCCATCGGTATCTGGCTGACAGCGACAGTTATCGGATTATTGGCGTCAAGTAAAATCAGCCTGCTGTTAAAATGGTTTCGCGACCGGACATCTATTGCGATGATGGCCTTCGGGTTTGCCCTGGTCCTGGCGGGGCTGTTTGAAGAGGCCGGCCTGGCGATGATTATCGGTGCATACGTCATGGGATTATCACTGTCTAAAACCGATAT
>JAUSPJ010000388.1 GCA_030655795.1 Fidelibacterota bacterium
TTGAATCTCACGATGAGACAAAAACGGAAAACACGCCGGTAGAACTGTTGTTATTAAAGCCCGATGACAAAGACGGTGAAATTGTTTCCGGTTTGTCGGAAATCGATGCGGAATTTGTCAATGTTGTCCATGGAATAAAAAACCTTTGCAAGCAGGAAATTATTAAGGATAAATCGGGTGAATTGCGAAAGCCGGAGTGGCGGGATTTTACGATCCTGCTGCGCTCACGGACACACCAGGAAAACCTGGAGCGTATCCTGAACCGGGCGGGTGTGCCCTATTATGTTAGTTCCGGGATTGGATTTTATCAACGACGGGAAGTGCTGGACGTTATCAATTTTCTGCGGGCGCTGATCAATTGGTATGATGAAGTCGCCTTAATCGGAACACTGCGCTCACCAATGGTTGGGATGAGTGATGATGCTTTAATGTCACTGGCAACGGAAAACGGCCTGATGGACGGTATTTATAAATTTATGAATCAAGATGAAGACTATCTACGACAGATAGACGAGAATGTTACAACTCAGTTTCAGGATTTTGTGAAATTATATACTCAACTCCATGAACAAATGGCTTCTCTGACCACTGCGGAATTGATTCATACCATTCTAGATGTGACGGACTATCTCGCCATACTTGCCGCCTTTCCCGAAGAGAAACAAAGCATTGCCAATGTACTAAAACTGGTTGATCTGGCAATTGATTGGAGTGGCACTCAGGATATCAGCCCGGTAGATTACATCCGGCGGATTCAACTCTATCAAAGCATGCAGATTCGGGAGGGCGAGGCCAATCTCAGCTCGGAAATTGAAAATAGTGTCACTATAATGACTATCCACGCCGCTAAGGGGTTGGCGTTTCCGATTGTTGTTATTCCCGAATTGACAGCCAGAAGGAGGAGTAGCTACAGCCGTCTTCTGTGTGATAATTCCGATCACATTGCCTTCAATCTGAAGACGACTTTTGACGACGATCGTGGATATTATTATCAATTCTTATCGCAAAGTGAAAAAGACCGGGAGGCTGCCGAAGAAAAACGAATACTGTATGTCGCTGCGACGCGGGCGGAATCCTATCTGTTGTTATCGGCAATTGACAAGCCGGGAAAGAGTTCCGGATCCTTATGGTCAAATCTCAAATCATTTTTTGATACTGAAGATTCCAGAGTACAGGTAACGGAGTGTTCATTAGCAGAAGCAACGGATTTATATGCTAATTTTCAGAAGGACGAAAGCAGTACTCAGAAAACACTGACAGCCGATCAAAAAGAGGAAATTCAAAAAATGATCCGGCCGCTTACGGTAAAAAAGCGGGTTGATAATATAACGCCGACCGCTTACGCCGCTTGGCTGAGTAAACGGACTGGGGAGCTTCCTTCCTATGACAGATATCCATTATCCAAAGACATATTTGAGTCTCTCTCGTCATTATCCGCGCTTGAAATCGGTACAGTGATACACCAGGCCTTCAGCTGGTGGGATTTCCGGAATGTTCAGGCGTTAAGCGACTATACCAGACAATTAATGAAACCCTATTCGTTGAATAGCGGGGAAGAGAAAAAATTACAGGACTTGTTCAACAGTTGGGGCCAGAAATTTGTTCAGCCGGAAAATGCCCTGTTCAGGTATATTCAGGAAGCGAACGCGGTTATGCGGGAGGTTGATATTTATGCCTGGATAGGAAACACACTGATTGAAGGTAAAATTGATTTATTATTAAAAATGAAAAATGACCAATATATCATTGTGGATTTCAAATCCGATCACATTCGTGATTATCCAGATAAAGCGACGATGACAAAGTACAATGCGCAACTGGATCTCTATGCATGGATGCTGAGTTACAAGTCGAAACTTAATGTGACCAATACTTGTCTTTACTTTATCCGAAACGGCTTACTGATTGAACAGGAAATGACTCCGGACATTATTCATAAAACAGAAGATCATCTACTGGAATTTATTCAAGGATAAAAAAGTTATGGCAGTCCATATTTTGCGTTAATCAATCAGTTTTTCGTTGTGAGCAACGGCGAATGTGCAGACCATATCGCCGGTCACGTTATTGGCCGTTTCGAACATATCGAGAATTGGATTGATGCCCATGGCCAGGGCGACGATGACAGCTGTCTGAGTACTGTCCAGGCCCATTGTCTGCAGAATAATAAACAACAGCATGATGCTGCCGCCGGGGACTCCGCCGGCGCCGATGGATGCCAGTACGGTTGTAATTACCAGCACAATCAGGCCGGTCAGGGTCAGGGGAATGTGAAACATATTGGCGGCCAGAACCGCGAACATCGGCAGGTGAACACAGACACCGTCCATATTGATCGTTGCGCCGAGGGGCAGCGAAAAACTGGCCAGTTCACCGCGGACTTTAAGCCTTTCCTGAACCGTATGCAAAGAAACCGGCAGGGTTGCCGCGCTGCTGCGGGTGATAAACGCAGTAATGATCGCTTCGTCCATATTGCGCAGAATGGAATAAGGGTTACGCCGGGTGACAAAGAACAGAAGAATCGGATAGACGATAAACATCATGGCCAAAATACCAGATACGACACCGATTGTAACACTGACATAGGGCCCGGCGATATTGGGACCGTACAACCCGAAATTAGTTATTGATAGCGCCAGAACGCCAATTGGTGAATACTCAAGTATCCATTCCACAATTTTAAAAACCGCATCCCGGGCGGCTTCAATGAGTTGAACCAACTGGTTGAGGATATGATTTTCTGCACTATCTGAGGATTCCAGTATAATGCGAATAGCCAGTCCGAACAAAATTGAAAACGTGATAATTGCCAGGAAATTATTTGATGCCAATGCCTCGAAGGGGTTTTGAAACATGTTCAGTAGAATCGATATAAAACCGCCTTGAACCGGCGCTGAACCGACAACCTGTTCGGGCTGGGTTCCGAGGGCTTCGATCATTTTCTGCCAGCCGGCTAAATTACTTTCGCTGCCGGGATTAATCACCAGGGCGAGGGATGCTCCCAGAATTGCAGCCAGCAGGGAACAGAACAGATACCAGCCGATGACCTTTAACCCGATTTTTCCGAATCGCTTGATCGGGAGCGCCGCTGCGCCGCTTATCAGCGAAAAAAAGATCACCGGGATGACAATCATTTTCAGTAAACTGATCAGAATCGAGCCGAAAGGTGAGATGTACGGTGTTACCGATTCGGCGACCGGATTACCGGTGTGTGCAGATACGATCCACAAAATGCTGCCGATGGCGGACCCGATCACAAACCCGGCCAGGAGGCGGATTAATAATGACGTTGATGTATACCATTTAAAAACTGCTTTGATCATAATCCCTCATTGGTTCAATTGAATGGAATATATTTCCAAGCGGACGGAAA
>JAUSPJ010000389.1 GCA_030655795.1 Fidelibacterota bacterium
GGTAATCCCGGATAAAATCACTGGTGGCAGAAAAGCGGATTACAACGGAGTCAATGGTACTGAGTGCCTGATAGCGCTCCATTTCCCGTTTATGAAAACAGGATACCGTACTTATGATCAGGAAAATGGATAAGCAGAGACTGAAGCGAAATTGGGTTTTTGCGGAGCGAATATTCATGAATTATTTGTCACTTTTTCTTTACGATTCGCCGCCAACTGAACAACGGAGCCCGCAGCGGAATAAAACCGGCATTGACGGAACGGACATCCTGAAGCGAAATGAATGTATACGGATCAATTTCCTGGGCCAAAGCGATGGCATCTTTAACCTGGTTTCGAGGAACGACACACAGAATGACATTCACCTCTCCTTTAGCGCCTTTGGCTTGAATTACGGTCGCTCCATAGCCGGCGTCCCTGAGAGCCATGGGCAGGATCTCCATGGTGTTGCGGGTAATAATCCGGATTGCCTGCTGGCCGAGAGCGATTTTTTCCTCAATAGTAATGCCCAGATAGTTTCCCAATGCGAATCCCAGACCATAGGCCAGGAAGCAGGCGGCGTTTGTAAGATGCTGAAATACCTGGGAGATTGCCAGCAACCAGACAGAAATTTCGATGAAACCCAGAATGGCCGCGACGGCTTTTTTACCCTTGGATATCAGGATAATTCGAAACGTTCCTATGGATACATCGGTAACCCGGGCTAAAAAAATTAACAAAGGAATTATTACCCAGGAAGTAATCCAGGGATTATCTGTTATAAACTGCATTATTCTGTAAACCTTAACTTATTCAAATAATTGGATATTTCCACCGGTGTGCAGGAAAACGACGGTTTCATCGGGACCAATCTTGCCTGAACGACAATAATCGATCAAACCGCTGGCGGCTTTTCCGGTGTAGACATGGTCAAGCAGAACACCTTCGTTTCTGGCAAACAATTCAATCGCTTCTTCTGCCAGCGCCGTATGTTTGCCATATCCTTTGCCGATATAATTTTCATCCACAGTGACAATAGACCGGGGAACCTGAATATTCAGAAAATCCCCGGCTGCCTGAGCCAGGTCGTGAACATTTTTTTTTAGTTCCATTTTCGGCACATCCACACTGATTCCGATTATCTGTCCCGGCCAGCCGGTGATGGCTTGTCCCGCCACAAGCCCGGCCTGGGTTCCCGCCGAAGATGATGCGTGAAATAGTTTGTCCACTTTCAGATGATTTTTTTCAAAATCATCCATTAACTCACCCCAACCGGCAATATAGCCGAGGGTTCCGATAGATGTCGAGCCTCCCGGCGGCAGAAAATAGACCCGTTTTCCGGCATACTCCAGATTTTTCCGGACTTCGATGGCCTTTTCCAACCGTTCTTCGGAATCTGTGGTTTCAATGTGATGAACTGTCGCGCCGAACAGATGATCGAGCAACAGATTGCCGGTCGGTTTTTTTGGCTCTGTTCCGTTCAGCACCAGGTGTACCGAGAGACCGTATTTGGCGCCCACTCCGCTTAAAATCCGGCAGAAATTTGATTGATTCGCACCGATACCGATAATGGTATTACAGCCTTTTTCGATGGCGTCGGCGATTAAGAAATCGAATTTTCTGGTTTTGTTTCCGCCGAACGCAAAGCCGGTCATATCGTCCCGTTTGATATAAATATTGCGCTCGAACATTTCGGATAATGCATTCATGCGGTAAAAGGGGGTGGGCAGAAGAGAAATGGTTTCCCTGTCCAGGTGAGCGAGTGTATCATTGATTTTTTGTATAATTACCTCAAATTTCTGTATGGAAATTACGATGTTGTTCGCATTTTTAAAAGCGTATCTGAATAAGAATCGCTAATCAGATCATTGGCGGTGATTTTAAACAGGTCCATCAGTTGCCGGCATTGCTGCAGTAATTCTTCATCGGTAAAGCGATCGTCTTCATCGATAGCCTCAATTTCAAGAAAAGAACCGAGATCTTTGACCCTGTCCAGATGGATTTTTACATTGTCCACAAAATAAATTTCCCGCTGTTTATCAAAAATTACCAGGGTTTCCAGTGCAGCGGACAGCAGAGCGTCCAGTTTTTCCGGTTACTGTGTTGGATACAAACTTACCTGTGACAGTTTCGGTCCTTTTTGGTTCGGGCGCTGGTAATGGATCAGGTTTTTTTCAATACTGCCGTTCCGGAGCTTCAGACGACCATGGGGAACTTTAAAATAGTGGTCAATTTGGTGATCGCAGCCGATATATCGGGCATTTAAGGAGAGAATAATGTTGCGTACCTCTTCATGGTTTTGACAAACGGCTTTTATTTCTCTGATTCTGATTGACATTACACCAATAATCTAAAAATTATTTTGATTCTGCCCAGCAGCTTTTTATGCCGCTTAAGTATTTTTGCATTAAGCCGGAAAATCTGTTTTAAATCTCTTGAAATATCGACTGAAAATAGGCATATTCTCTAACATGAAAAAGCGGATATATCTGGCCCTGTTACTTTTTGCCTTACTCAGTTCAACCGTGCCGTCAGGTGCAGCTGACAATTTACAGTATAAAAAAATCAAAAAAGATATTCCCCGCTCCTATCGGGTCCATATTAAAAAGGGTGTGAATTACCTGAAAAAAGATCAGGCCTACCAGGCCAGAAAAATATTCAGCGACATGGTGAAGCAGCATCCCGAATTTTATGTGTACTGGGGGTATGGGCGTTCCGAGTGGATGCTGGGCAATCATACCAGCGCCAGGGCCCTGTATTTTAAGGCCTTTGAACTGAACGATTCACTCTACAGTTTTTTGCAGGATTATGCGGAATTTACGGAAGAGATTAAAACCGACTGGATTGTGATCCGGCGTTTGGCCGGCGCATTGTATGCCCTGCGACCCGATGATTTTGCATTGATGTTTGTCATTGATAAAGTCCGTGATAAATCCGATAAGAAGGAAGCGGTTCTGTTTTTCGAAGCGCTCAAAGCCAAATATCCGGAAAACGCCAATATTGATGTATATCATGCAATTCTGCTGAGTAGTCTTGGCGAAAATTCAAAAGCAGTATCCATGGCCCTGGCGGCAATTGGATCAACGGACAGCCCTTTCCAGCTGCGCATGCTGGAACGCATTCTGTCCAATGACGGTCATTTTATCGAGGCAGCCCGGGTCTGTGAGAAGCTGAACCAGGTGGCCAAAAAATCGGCGTACACCTATGACGCCTGGGGACATCTGGAGTTTAAACAGGGACATTACGAAAATGCAATTATTCATTATGAAAAAGCGCTGAATTTAGAATATCGCCCGGCTTTTTTGATGACATTGGCGCATATTTACCACTTTTATCTGAATAATCCAGCCAAAGCCGCTTATTACTGCAAAGCTGCTTTGCAGATAGACCGCAGTCAGGTTGACGCCTATTTTATCCTGGCTGAAAGCTTTCGCAAATCCGGGAAAATGGACAAGGCATTGCAATTTTCATTGAAACAGATGGAACTTCTTCCCGACCATCCTCATCCTTTGTACTATCACGGAAAGCTGTTGTTCGAACTGAACCGGTATACCGACGCGATTCCCTACCTGGAACAGGCGGTATCCATCAGTCCCGATGTCCAGCGCTATCGTTTGATATTGGCGAAAACCTATGCCGGCGCCGGTCTGCTGGAAAAAGCCAGGGAAACCTATACAAACTTTTTAAATGAACCGATCAATAATTTATGGTCAGAAGAAGAGGCGTTGAAAGAAGAACCGCCCGCACCCCGGTAATTGCTTTCATTCTGTTAATCCCGATGATACAATTTATGGCTTCCGGGTGCAGCCCGGCGGTTCCTAAAAACCGTCTGCCGGAGCCGATTTTAGAAGAAAATCATGAATTACTTGATCTCTATTGGGAGGCCTGGAACTTAATCAATCAGGCACGGATGCGGGGGAATCGTACGAATCTATTTCCTTCAAAATACCTGAATCCGGAGGATAAGAACGTCATTGATCAATGGTCAACCTTATCGATGTCTCTGTTTTCAATGTATGGGTACCGGGAATATCCGGTCATGGAGAGTCTTGATCTTTTTTATCGGAAACAGCGCTCTGACGGTTTTATTGCCAGGGCGTACATCACCCATTCCGGCGACCCCTTACATCTGCCGACTCTGCTGGATCCCATGATTCATCCGCCACTGTTTGCATGGGCTGAACTGAAATATTTTGCTCTGTCGGCCGATACGGCTCGACTACAGCGGGTTTTTCCGGTATTGGAAAAATACTTTCGCTGGATAGATCAGTTCTGCCGGGGGAAGTATGAAGCGGGTGACCTCTATTATACGACCCCAACCGGGTCCGGGATGATGAATCTGCCGCGAGGCGATATTGAATCCGGGGGTTGGACCGATCTGTCGGCCCAGATGGCGCTGTTTGCGGATCAGATGAAACAGATAGCGGTAATATTGAATATGCCGGAAAAACGCCAATACTATAATCGCAAATATTCCGAGATCAGTACTTCGATCAGATCGAAATTGTGGCTTCCCGACTCCAGTTTTTTCTATGATATAACCCGCGAAGGAAAAATTGCCGGGATTCGTACGATTGTCGGTTTCTGGCCGTTGCTGGCGGGAATCCCGGACCAGACCGATGCGGCGAATCTGATTGAACATCTGAAAGATTCCAGTGATTTTCGCCTGATCCACATGTTCCCCAGTGTTTCAATCCGGGAACTGGAATATGATCCCCGGGGGTTTTACTGGCGCGGCGGCGTGTGGGGCATAACCAATTATATGATCATTCAGGGATTACTGCGGTACGGGCAGGTGGATTTTGCACGCGAGGCCGCCCGTAATCATCTGAATAATATGATGAGCGTTTATCGTGAATTTGATATTGACACCGATGGTGAGAGTCCGGAATCAAACAATGAATTAATCGGTAAGATCTGGGAGCTCTATGCGCCGGAAGAGCCTGGCCCCGGTACCCGCTGGGATGCAAAAAATTTCTGTCAACCAGATCATGTCAGTTTCTCCGGTCATGGCCCGATTTCCATGCTTATCGAAAATATCCTGGGATTTTCTGCCGATGCGCCAAACGACGCCCTGTACTGGCGGATTACCCGATCTGACCGGCATGGAATCCGGCACTTCAGTTTTGGAGACAACATTTTGTCCGTCTGGACTGAGCCTCAGCCGGAAAGGCCGGAGCTGTTATCCATTCAGGGAAGTACCGATTCTGATATTGATTTGACTATTATTCCTGTCTGCATGCAACGCACAGGCAGGACGGAAGCTGACAGTTTTGCGGTCCATTTTGATCCCGGACCGGTGGCAGTCAGTTTTATTCCTCAGAACTATATAATAAAAGATCGGTTTGGTCGATGACGTCCATATCTTTCCGAATGGAATTGGCTGTCTCCAGCACATAGGCAACGTAAGCGCGGCTGTTGTTATATCGTAACAGAGCCCGCTGCTGACGGTCAGTATCTTTTGTCCAACCCTTTTTACTGAGAAAATTGCCAACACTCATAATCGCATCAGTGAAGTTGTAAAGGTCGATTTTTCCATCTTTGTCGCCATCAATTCCGTAACGCGTGACATTGGAAGGCATGAACTGGGGATAGCCAAACGCGCCGGCATAGGAACCCGGAAGTTCAAGAATGTCAATGTGGCTGTCAAAATGCAATTGCAACAGGCTGGTAAATTCAGCCCGGGCCCGGAAAGATTTTCGGATCGCCCGTTCCTGATAAATATTGATCAGGCCCCGGCGTTTATCGTAATTGAGATAATGGTAATGTTCGTTGACGTGATTTTCAATTTTGGCAAGGGATTCCGGACTATCGGCCACGGCCAGAGAACTAAGGATATTGAACACTGAATATTTACCGACAATTTTGCCGATTTTTGTCTCTACGAAAAGCACAGCGACGATAGCTTCCAGATCGACACCGTAGCGCTGTTCAGCTTCTTTCAGCTGCTCACCATAGCGGTCGATGAACTCATCGATTTCATAGGTTTCATTGTCAGTATGAAAATAGATGCTGCTATAGTTATCCATAGTTGGCGGTTTGTACAGGCTTACGGCAATATCGTCGTAGTACTCTATCCGGGGATCCTGAAATAGTTCCTGAATATCTTCAAATTGAAAACCAGCCTGTTCGAGGTGGCTGAACAGGCTTTGATAATGGGACAAAGATACCGATTGTGGAAACGGTGTTCGAGACGGTATGGCGTAGTCCTTCCCGCCTGCCCGCCTGAATGACGAAATCGGGCAGAAAAGACGAAGTCGGGCAGGGATCTGTGGCGAAAAAAGGATTGCCAGCGTCATTCCGGCGATCAAACCTGCCTGCCGAAACGGCAGTACAGGCAGGAATTTTCTTAAACTTTTTATTTTATATATTTTAAAACTCATTATAAATCCTGATTAATTATGCACTAATATTAGGTATTATTTTTAAATTTAGAGGTGCAGTAAATCACAATGTTAAAAAATTAGTGGCAATATTACTAAAATAAGTCTTGTTTTTCAACTATATTCTCTTGTTTTTATGAGCAGGCCTCTTATATTTTTGCTGTTAGCTTGTTTTTTGGTTATTAGAAATACGGAGTAAAATTTGATCAACGATTCAG
>JAUSPJ010000390.1 GCA_030655795.1 Fidelibacterota bacterium
CACTGGCACCAAATCTGGCGCCTCTGGCCGGTAATCCTGATTATTATCGGTATCGGTATGCTTTTAAAACGATCCTCAAAAAATGCCGGTGACACTTCAGACTTTATGGCAAGTTCCGATGACCGGCTGGAGATTAACAGCATTTTCAGCAGTACCGAACGGCAGATTAGTTCCCAGCAATTCAGAGGCGGTGAGATTAACGCTGT
This sequence comes from Fidelibacterota bacterium, assembly GCA_030655795.1. Classification (GTDB taxonomy): domain Bacteria; phylum Fidelibacterota; class UBA2242; order UBA2242; family UBA2242; genus B118-G9. Next base: position 207 of record JAUSPJ010000390.1, read on the forward strand.
TTTCGGCAACATCAAGCTCGATCTCCGCAGCGCCAAAGTGGTCCCCGAAGGCTGTCATCTCCGCGCCAACGCCATTTTCGGTTCCATTGAAATATATGTGTCACCCGGTGCATCGGTCAATTTCAAAGGTTTTCAGTTCCTTGGCCGGGTCGACAATCTGGCCACGGTCAGCGGCAGCGGCCCTACAATTACTATTGACGGCGATGCCGTTTTCGGAAACATTCGCATTAGCAATTAAAATTTACTCACTTGGCAGATTCTCCATAGACCTTCTCTAACTTGTAGAAGGTCTTTCATTTCACCGGCTTCTTGCGTATTTTTCCGGCATGTTCAACAGTTGGTTTCACATCCGTTCAATAGCCCGATATCTGCAGTCGGTATTGCCGGATTCCGTGATCGGCAGCAGTTATACTTATCAGAAAGACGAACTCGTTATCCGCATCGATAATTGCGATGCTCTCCAGGGGCTTCAGGCCTCTTTGCATGCCCCGCTGCCCTGTCTGCAAATGGAAACCAAACTGTCAGACCCCAAACGCCGGGTTTCGCTTTTTAAAACTATGACCGGACTGCAGATTGCCGGTGTGGCCTGGCATCGCTCCGACCGGCAAATTCTGATTACCTTTAAGAATGGCACAGGCTACCTGCTGCTGCAACTCTACGGGATTAACGGCAATATCTTTTTCCTGAACCAGGAATTGCGTATGATCGAATCATTTCAGAAAACCAGAAAAGAACCTGTAGTGGATTTGAATAGTTTTACAGATGATGATGCACTGTTCGTTCCGGAAGCAACCTTTCGAAGAACAGTTGATGAACATCCGGATTTTACTTTAGATAAAATAATAACCCTCTTTCCAATACCAGTCTATACCAAAACCCTGGCCGGGGAGATTTTCTACCGGGCCGGATTGCCGGAAAAAACGCTGGTCATCAATCTTTCAGAAAAAAATATTCAGGATTTGTACCTGAGTTATCAGGCAGCCCTGGAGGAAATCGACCAGAATCATTATTATATCTATGAATCCACACCCCCCCTGTTTGCGCTGCTGAAATTGCAGTTTCAGAAAACAGTAGAGATGAAATCCTTCGATAATATCATCGCTGCAAACCAGCATTATATTTCACTGTTTTACCGGACCGACAGTCTGGCACAAATTCGCAGGCAGTTAAGCTCCCGTTTAACAATTTCGCTACAGATGCTGCAACGAAAACTCAACAAGCAGAAAATAGATCTGTCGAATCTGCCTACTGCCGCTGAGTACCGCGAATGGGCCGACACGTTGCTGACAAATCTCCATCGGATTCACGGACATTTAACGGAAATTGAACTGCCAACATTGCACAACACCAACCAGCGGATTCGCATCCCCCTGAATCCGAAACTCAGCGCCGCTGAAAACGCCAATAAGTATTATGAAAAAAGCCGTCAGATTGAAGACTCCCGGGCTGAACTTCAGCATTCCCTGGAAAACACCGGAAATTCGATCCGGGAAATTGCCGGGCAATTGAAGGCGGTTGACGAGTGTGACAATCTCAAGACCATGCGGCAAATTCAGCAGCAGATTCCAGCCCGGTTTATTCAGCAGCAGGCTGGTCCGGAGTCTGTGGAACGCAAACCCTATCATCGGTTTTTGATCAACGACCGGGAAATCCTGATCGGTAAAAGCGCCAAAGACAACGATCTGCTCAGTTTTAAACACGCCCGGCCCGAGGATTTCTGGTTCCATGCAGAGCATGGCCCGGGTTCCCACGTTGTGGTTCGCAATCCCAACAAGCAGGATTCACTCCCCAACGAGTTGATTGAGATCGCCGCCGGTATCGCCGCATTCTACAGCAAGGCCAAGCGCTCCACAATCGTCCCGGTGATTTATACCAAACGGAAATACATCTGGAAGCGAAAAGATATGCCACCGGGGAAAGTATTTACCAAGTTTACTAAAAGCGTGATTGTGAAACCGCTGGATCCAAGAGAATTTGGATAGCAGTTAACAAATTTATATCAATATTATTCTGGATTAATAGATTACACCAGTCAGGTTTACTCAAATGATCTTATCTGAGATAGAAGAATCTAATAAACCTGACAGGTGTAGTATCCCAACCGATACAGATAGCCTGTCCCGGAGCACCCGGCAGCCCGGCGGCTGCCGGGGGAGCCCCGGAACGAGAATGACATAAGACAGCTGGATTACAGATACTCTTTCATATACCGACCCAACTCCATAAAGTACAGTGTAAGACCGATGCGATGAGATTGCCCCAATTCGGTATAGGAGCCGCCCATAGCGAGACCATAGTTAATACTACCAAGCGGCGTATTAAGCCCAAAACCCACATGGGTACTGCCCAGATTGTCCCGGCCGATCCGCAGCATAATATGCTCTTTGACCTGCATTTCCAAACCCAGACGAACACCAGCGCTGATGAAACCAAGGTTCAGATCGGACTGGTTGGTCTCTCCTTCCAGATTGATATCCAGGCCAAGCGACGGCCGGAAAATAAGCGGCAGAAATGACAGTACAATGCTATAGGCGCTGCCTATCTGTAATGAGGGCGCAATAAACTCATCGTCGCCATCGGGATAATACAAAAACGTCGTCGTTACATCCCTGAGAATTGCTCCCAGATAGAGATCCGGCAGCAGTTGATATTGAGCGGCCAGATCAAAACCGATACCCCAGGCATTAGTTGTCCCCAGGGATTTATAGAGTGTTTTCAGGGTTCCGCCGACATTCAGTTTGGCATTCATCTGCCGTGCCATGGCAAAGAACAGCGCATTTTCACTGGCGCCAAACGTTCCGATTTTTCCAAAATCCAGACGCTCGCCGGGGTCCAGTTCGCCATTACCATTTTCGTCGATCAATGCCGAACGGGTATCGGGAATTCCGTCCACTCCGGACCGGAAGAAACTGAATCCGTAGGACCAGTCCGCCGATCCCGGGAGCGCCAGCGCCGCATAGTCCAGATTGAGCACACCGGCAAACTCTTCGGTATGCATTAATTCCCCGGAAAGCGTAGAATTTACAGCCAGCGCTGCCGGATTCCAGTAAACTGCCGAGGCGTTCTGAGCTGCGGCGACCACCGCTCCGCCCAGACTCATTTCCCGGACGCCCATACCAATTTTTAGAAACTCACCGGCATATTTATCGCCCAGCGCCAGCGCCGGAGATATTACCGACATGACGCTTATCCCGACTATGAAAATGGACAAGAATTTAAATTTATTAATCGTTGAACGCAGAATATTTATCATAATTAGAGTTAAACCGGAATCCCAAACGGATTGTTCCCGCACTTAGCTGCCGTACTCTTTTTTCAATTGATTCAGTTTCTGGAGCGCTTCGAGGGGAGTCATGGTATCGACATCCACTTCGTTGAGTTTTTTACGCAACTCACTCTCCCGCTGATCAAACAGTCCCAGCTGGTTTTTGTCGGGTTCCGGCATTTTTTTATACTTCAGTTTATCCGTCGGCAATACCCGCTCGTCGCTACTCAGATTGGACATGATTTCGTTGGCCCGGTGAATTACCTCCATGGGTATTCCGGCCATCTGGGCCACGTGAATCCCGTAACTTTTATCACAGCCGCCGGGAATGATCTTCCGTAAAAACACCACCCGGTCCCCGTATTCCTTGACGGCGACATTCAGATTTCTGACCCGTTTGAGATACTTTTCCAGTTCCGTTAATTCATGATAATGCGTGGCAAACAGCGTCTTTGCGGCCACTTCCTTATGCTGATGCAGATATTCTGTTACCGCCCAGGCAATCGACATCCCGTCATAAGTGGAAGTTCCGCGCCCGATTTCATCTAGTAATATCAGAGACCGGGGTGTGACATTGTTGAGAATGTTGGCGGTTTCATTCATCTCCATCAGGAACGTGGATTCCCCGGCAGCCAGGTTATCACTGGCCCCCACCCGGGTAAAGATCTTGTCCACGACGCCGATGGAAGCCTCTTCAGCCGGAATAAAACTACCCATCTGGGCCATCAGCACCATAATACCCACCTGTCGCAGATAAGTGGATTTGCCCGCCATATTCGGGCCGGTAATGATCAGTATCTGGTTCTCTTTATTGTCCACGTCGGTATCATTGGGAATAAAGTTCTCACCCGGCGGCAATAGGGATTCCACGACCGGATGACGACCATCTTTGATAAAAATACGGCTGCTGTTGGTAATTTCCGGACGATGATAATTGTTTCGGTCCGCAATATGCGCAAATGAACAGAGCGCATCCAGTTCGGCAATGACGGCCGCATTGCGCTGAATACTGACAATCTCTTTCAGAACTGCGTCCCGGATTGACTGGTACATCTCGTATTCCAGCGCCGCTATTTTTTCTTCCGCCGTCAGCAGTTTTTCTTCGTACTCCTTCAGCTCCGGTGTAATAAAACGCTCGGAATTCACCAGGGTCTGTTTACGGATGTAGGTCTCCGGGACCTTGTCCACATGGGGTTTGGTCACATCGATATAATACCCAAAAACCCTGTTGTACCCGACCTTCAGCGATGGAATGCCCAGTTTATCCCGTTCGCCGGCCTGCATCTGCAGAATCCATTCCTTGCCATGCTTAATGATATAGCGAAACTCGTCCAGTTCCCTGGAATAGCCATCCCGGATAAATCCACCCTCCCGAATCGACAGGGGCAAATCCTGGTCTTTGATAGAATCGTTCAGCGCTTTAACTAACGATTCCAGCGGCCGCAGATCGGATTTCAAATCACTGAAGATAGCGTTATCATCGATGATACCCGCTATTTCCGGAACCAACTCCAGCGTGCTTTTCAGGTTATTCAGTTCCCGGGCCCCGGCGCGGTTTGTCGATAAGCGCGACAGTAAGCGTTCCAGATCGCTGGTTTTACTGAGGATTTTCCGAAAATTATTCCGTTGGTCATGTTCAGCAAGAAAAAACTCAACTCTGTCATGACGTTTTTTAATAGCAGGAATCACCTGCAGAGGAGCGCGGATCCACTTCACCAGCAGCCGGCTGCCGGCTGGCGTTACGGTTTCGTTAATGACATTAAACAGAGTCCCCCGTTCGCCGCCGGTCTGCATGGTGCGAAAGAGTTCCAGGTTACGCTGGGTAAATTCATCGATCAGGACAAAGTCCTTGTCACTCTGCAGCCGCAAGCTGGATATATGCCCCAGGTTAGTCTGATGATTCTGCCGCAGATAACTGATGATCGGACCGGCCGCCATAATACCAAGCGTCGCCTTCTCGCAACCGTAGCCTTTCAATGACTGGGTGCGGAAATGGTTGGTCAGAGTCTCGTAGGCCATCTCGTAGGAATAGAAAAAATCTTCCATCACCGTGACCCGCAGGACCTGATTGGCAAACAGCGCATTGACTTCATCGTGTAAGTGTTCGGGACAGAGAATTTCCGAAGGCTGCAGGGCCAGAACCGTCTCCTTTAAGCGTTCCGGAACGGTTTCGCTGAGATAAAATTCACCGGTGGATACATCAATAGTCGCAATGCCGGCCACGGTCTCATTGAACGTGACCGATATCAGGTAGTTGTTTTTTTCTTTTTCCAGGTAGTTATCGGTAATTGCAGTGCCGGGAGTTACCAGTTCCACCACCTCCCGCTTGACGATTCCCTTGGCCAGTTTGGGATCTTCCACCTGTTCACAGATTGCCACCTTCAGCCCGGCCCGGATCAGCTTATGTAGATAGTTATCCAGAGCATGATAAGGAAAGCCGGCCAGCGGTACGGAAGAGGCTTTGCCATTGGCCCGTTTGGTCAGCGTAATATTCAGAATTTTCGCCGCCGTTTTGGCATCTTCCCGGAAGGTTTCGTAAAAATCGCCCATGCGAAACAGCAGCAGCGCATCGGGATACTTGGATTTAATGGCGTTGAACTGGCGCATGACCGGGGTAGATTCGTCGATATGTTCCGTTTTCTTCATCATTTCAGCTCGGCTTTAAATATACGGAATCATAGAGAAGTTTGAAATATTGAAAACATTCTTGAATTAAAACTAATCTGCGTAATAACAAAACACCTTCATCTTGTTGACAGAATTATGATGAATATTGTCAATTGACTGACAGAATTTCTAATGAACTACCCCGACGCAAGCA
>JAUSPJ010000008.1 GCA_030655795.1 Fidelibacterota bacterium
ACTTCTTAGAGAAAATCCAGGCTGACCGTGTCAATTACCAAACAAAGAAATTTTTGTTCCGCTTATTGATCTTTTTAGTATATTTAAGTGCAAAAACAGAAAGATTCACCGGCGAATAGCAGGTTCGCACTCTTTACCAGAATGATTTTTAAACAATACGATTCTACGAGGAGGATGATCCATTAATTGGATCTGTCAACAATCCATTGTCAGATAAATCCATCCATCCACGGGAACTTCTCCTTTAATCGGACCATCCTCCTCAATATATTTTGAAATATCTTTCCCCCAAAACACCAGGTAAAATCCCATGAACACTGAGAAAGACTTCATTGAACATACCATAGATTCGAAGCAAATATTTTCCGGCCGCTTGTTAAATATCTACAAAGACACTGTTCTTCTGCCGACCGGCAATCAATCCACCCGCGAATATATCAAACACCCCGGGGCGTCCGTCGTGATTCCCTACCTGGGAAACGGGCATATTATTATGGTTAAACAGTTCCGTTACCCGGTAAACGCAGTAATGCTCGAGCTACCGGCCGGTAAAATTGATCCCGGAGAGTCGCCGGAAAAAACCATTCGGCGCGAGCTGGCCGAAGAAACCGGGTATCATCCCGAAACACTCCGACCTGTTTGCCAGATCCACACCTGCGTCGGCTACAGTGATGAACTGCTCCACCTGTTTTGGGCCGGCAAGCTGAAGGAATGCAAATTGTCGGCTGACGACGACGAAACTATCGAAATCGTAAAAATCTCCGCGGAAGAAGCAATCACGCTGGCGCTAAACGGTCAAATCACCGATGCTAAAACACTGATCGGGCTGTTCTGGTTGAAAGAAATTCTCCAGGACCCGGAACTAAATCGACGCTTTATTTCTGAATAATGTTAACCTAACCTGGACAAGCCAGAATTTTCCCAAAGGGATGCCCTCGGCACAAATTTCAAATTTCAAATTTCAAATTTTAATATCGCTTTCTCTAATCTCAGCCTCCGAAAATAATTTGTGTAACAGGTGTCTCTGGAAAAGTTGATATTTAATGTTTGTTCCGTAGGAACTCTCCAAAGGAGTCCTTCGTGACCTGCTGGAGTAATTTGATATTTGATATACATTATGCTTTTTTACCGTCGAGAACTCCAATTTTTCTTTATTCCGAAGGAATGCCTATGGCACAAAATAACAAGAATTTGAGAATTAAGCGCCTAAATATCACTCGGGCAGAGCATCCAGTGAAAAACCGTTATCGTAGTGGATACGTTTCGGTTTTTCTGACATCAGGCCGGAGAATCTTCGAAAAAGACTATCGGCAAACATAAAATCAAGATGAGAGTTACTTTCCGGCGCTGTTCCGAAAACTTCTTTCCAAATCAGGGGGCTTTCCATACAAAAATAAATAAATGGCGTGGACGGCGTAGTGGTCAGCTTATCATAAATCAACTTGTACATAGGTAACCGTAACGGCCGGGCAAATCGTAGTTTACCATCCATTCCCCGCACCATCTCTGCGTATGGAATAGTCGTATTGGGATAGCGTTCTATGATTTTCTCTTTCATGGATGGCGGAAAGCGCAGGGACCCCAGACTGATCCAGGCAATCCGTTCCGGGTCAATGTGCATATAGAGTTCGTCAATCAGCTCGCTGTATAATTTTTCCCAATTTGAATGAAACAGGATCGGATCAAAGTGAAAGGCCAACAAATAACCGGCCTCTGCTGCCTTCTTTGCCGCCGCCAGGCGTGGTATCAACTGCGCCGTTTTCAATTCATTTTGATGAATGATTTCCTGAGGATTCAACGACCAGGCCAGCGCCGTATGACCATTATGCTCCAAATGTAGCAGACCTTCAATATCGGCGGTTTTGGATTTCAATTCAAGCAGGGCGTTGGGTGCTTCGGCAAAAACCCGGATCGCCTGCTTCGCAAAACGAACCGAGCCGTCAATGGCCAGACTGTCACCCAGCTCTCCGGTCCCAATCCGAAAGAAGCGTTTTGGCTGCCGGGCTATCTTGCTTTTCAATTCTGCAAATATATCATCAAAATTGGTATACAGAACCGTTGCCGGCTGGTTCAGATAAAACTGCAGGATGCAATAGCTACAGTGCATCGGACAGTTCTGGGTCTGGTTGATCACCTGGTAATTGCAGCATAAATAACTCTCATCCGTACCGGGGCACCCCTTGACAATATCGCCTTTGGACCGGGTCAGCAGAAGGACTGTTTTAGGATCAAGATCGCGGACATCATCGGTAAAATTATAATCATCGGGAATAATTCTCTGAATGCGATGGGGAAATTTACTCAGAATCTCGCTGGTTACAGAATCCTGAAGCGCCGATTTGGTAATATATACCCGCTGAAACCGATTGTTGCGGTTCATCTATAGTGTATCCAGCAGTTGCTGAATTTTTCGGATTGCTTCATCGGTATAGAAATTCCGCATTTTATCAATGTCGGTTTCCGTACTTAATCGCCAATGCAATACCAGCTCCTTCTTTTCAAATGTCTCATCGTAATGCAAACTGGCGTTTTCCGGAACAGAAATTTGATTAAACACTTTTTCAACACTCTCTTTGTGGGTGGAAAGCAGCGGAAATCGTCGCTGGAAAACCGCATTTCGAATTTGCCGGATTCGCTCTTTTGGCTCCAGATTTTCATCATTTAATA
>JAUSPJ010000021.1 GCA_030655795.1 Fidelibacterota bacterium
CGATTGTACCGTTTCTAACATTTTTCATTATCAAGGACATGCGGATTTTCAAGCGTGGTTTAATTGCCAAAATTCCCAATAAGTATTTTGAAATGTCACTGAATATTCTTCAGAAAGTTGGTAATCAGGTCAGTAAATATATACAGGGTCAGGCGACCGATGCGTTTATCGTTGGCTGTTTATCGGTACTAGGTTTATTTATCATTAATCTGGTGTTTGACAATCCGGTTTCGCAATTTGTTTTTATCGGCATGATTGCCGGAGTGGCAAATCTGATTCCCTATCTTGGACCAGTTGTTGGAGCTGTTCCGGCATTATTAATCGCAATTATCAGTAATCCTCCAAATCTTGGAATTGTATTGCTCTGGATCGTCGTAACATTTGTACTGGTTCAGATCATTGATAATTCCTTTGTTTCTCCGATGGTTGTCTCAAAAAGTGTCGATATGCATCCGTTGACTGTTGTGGTAGTTGTGATAATCGGTGGAAACCTGGCAGGAGCTGTAGGAATGCTGTTCGCCGTACCGGTAACCGGTATCATAAAAGTGACCTCCAAAGAGGTTATTTGGGGCTTAAAAAACTATAAATTAAAATAAACCGGTCAGTTGCTACACAATGCCTTCCTATTATATTGGAAGGATATAACAATTATTGTGTGATATATACATGATCCCGACTATACAATCCGCGCCAGCCAAACGAAATATGATCGACCAGATCGTATTACTGGTACTGTTCTTATGTGTGCTGTCACTGTTTCTGGAGTATGGTATTCATCAAACCAGGGCTATTTTCCAGATAACGAATGTTCTCGATTACATTATCATTACTCTGTTCATGAGCGAAACGGCAATCCGAATCAGCAGGGCCGAAAGAAAAATCAGTTACATTCGAAATAATCTGTTTGATCTGCTGCTTCTTTCCGTTATTCTGGCGCTGTTTATCTATACCCGTTATATGCGCTATGTGCTGGGATCTGCAGAGGTAAGCCGATTATCGACCAATATAATTTTAATCCGAAACGCATTTAATATTCTGAAAACATTGGGTCGGGTAAAACGGCTGAATGCTTATATCAAATCCGTCTCAAGTCATCCGGCTCAGACAATTGCATTTAGTTTTATTATTATTATTCTACTCGGCACTATTTTTCTGATGCTTTCGATATCTACAGCCGATAATTCGCGACTTGGATTTGTAAATTCACTTTTTACGGCGACGTCTGCGGTTTGCGTTACCGGATTGATTGTGGTTGATACAGCCACAAAATTTTCACTATTTGGGAAGATCGTGATCATGGTCTTAATTCAGATTGGTGGCCTCGGAATTATGATCCTGTCCTATTTTGGGGCGTTTGTAATAGGGAAGCGGATATCCGTTGAAGAAAAAATAGCAATCTCGTATTTATTAAATGAACAGGATATGCAGAAAATTTCTACTACAATAATGAAAATTATCTTTTTTACTTTTGGTATTGAACTGGTTGGGGCAATGTTACTGTTTGGCGATTTCAATGATCTGTACGGTGATACATTCCAGGCAGTATTTTTTTCAATGTTTCATTCTGTCTCGGCTTTCTGTAATGCGGGTTTTGCATTATTTTCCGATAGTTTCGAATCATTTAAAACTAATATTTCAATCAACTTTATCATTACCGGTCTGATCATCACTGGCGGAATAAGTTTTTCCGTAGTTTTTAATCTGATTGAAAATTTCAAAACCAACATCAAAACTAATGTGTTCAGCCGGCGTATCCGAAAATCCCAGCTGACTCTGAACACAAAAGTCGTCATAATTATGACCGTAATCCTGATTTTCAGTGGAATGCTCCTGGTGTACGGAATTGAGCATAAAGGGAATCTCATTCAGCACGATTTGAAAACCCAGTATCTCGCAGCTTTCTTTCAATCAGTGACATTGCGTACGGCTGGCTTTAATACCATCAATCTTGCCACACTCAGAGTTCCGACCCTGCTGATAATGGTTATGTTCATGTTTATTGGCGGCGCCTCGGGATCGACAGCCGGTGGGGTGAAAGTCAACACGGTTTCCGTAATTTATGCCTATCTTAAATCAATACTTTACAACAAAAAAGAGACGACGTTGATGAATAATTTCTTATCAAAGAGTCTGATCAATAAATCTTTTCTGATTCTTCTGTTAGCCTCAACGGCAATATTTTGCGGGACTTTTATTCTGAGTTTAATAGAACCTTTTCCCTTTGAAAATATTTTATTTGAAGTGGTTTCCGCGTTTGGAACGGTAGGATTGTCAACCGGTATTACCGGCAGCTTATGTACTTTAAGTAAGATAACAATCATAATCCTGATGTTTATAGGCCGTCTTGGACCGATGACGCTGATAATTGCGTTGTCGCAAAATCCCGACCTGGTTAGAGTCAAATATCCGGAAGGTAATATTTTAATCGGGTAATCCCGAAGTTAGGAGGAATAGATGGCCAAAGAAAAAGTGTTTGCAGTGTTCGGTTTGGGAACCTTTGGTCTGGAAGTGTGTCGTGTCATTTCTGAAAAAGGAGGCAAGGTTATCGCCGTTGACTATCAGATTGAGCTGATTGAAAAAGTAAAAAATATGGTCACACAGGCGGTTCTGATTGACAGTACCGATGAACAATCGTTGAAAAATGCGCCCATCGAAGATATTGATGTAGCGGTAGTCGGAATTGGTCAAAATATTGAATCCAGTATTCTGACGACGGCAGTGCTGAAAAATCTCGGTGTTCCTTACATTATTGCCCGTGCTGCTTCCGATATTCACGGCCAGGTACTGAAACAGGTTGGCGCTACCGAGGTAATCAATATTGAAATTGAAGAAGGCAAACGACTCGCCAGCAAATTAATCTCTCCGGACATCATCGATAAGATATACATCGGTCAAAATCAGATTCTGGCGGAAGTTATGTGTTCAAAGAGTATGATTGGAAAATCCGTCATGGCGCTTGATTTGAGGAAAAAACTCAACGTAAACATTATTTCAATTAAACATACAAGCACCAAAATTGATGAGATGGGCAACCCGGTTGTCGAGAATGTTGTTGATTTTCCATCGCCTTCAACAATTATCCTGAAAGATGATATTCTGGTGGTTGTCGGACGGGAAAAAGACATTGATAAGTTAAAGGAAATTTAATGTTTTTAATATCCAAGTTCCGCGTATATCTGCTCTATATGTTTGCGGTAGTGGCATTTCTGTCAATCGGAATTCATGGCTACCTGACTTTTTCTGAGATTGAAGTAGGTGCCGCACTAACGCTGAAATATTTTGCCGAGAATTTTATCTATTATGTCATCGTACTTCTGATTGTTCTGACAATTATTTTTGTATCGACGCTGGTAAAAAGTAAAAATATTTTTAAAGAACTCGAAAAGGTAATTGAACTGTCCCGGCAGGGAAAATATTCCAGCGGCATGCAACTAAAAAAATTAGGGCGATTGGGTGGCAAAATCATTGAAATTAATACCAATTTGAATTCGTTGAATGAGATGAAGTCCCTGAAAATCAGCAGTA
>JAUSPJ010000024.1 GCA_030655795.1 Fidelibacterota bacterium
GGCGGAACTCGAGGATTGTGCGGCACAGATTATTCTTGACAACACCTATCATCTCTTTTTACGTCCCGGTCTGGAGATTATCGAGGCGGCCGGCGGATTGCACCGATTCAACAGCTGGAATAAACCTCTTTTAACCGACAGCGGCGGATTTCAGGTCTTTAGCCTTTCCCATTTGGGGAAAATTACCGATGACGATATCACCTTTCGTTCCCATATTGACGGTTCCCAGCATGTGCTGTCACCGGAAATTTCCATGGAAATCCAGAATTCACTGGGCTCCGATATCATCATGGCTTTTGATGAATGCACGTCCTATCCATGCAGTTATGAGGCCGCGGAAAAATCACTGATCAGAACGCATAATTGGGAGCAACGCTCGAAGAATCATTTTGAGAAATTGAAACCTCGTTATGGTCACCGGCAATTCCTGTTTGGAATTGTGCAGGGCAGTGTGTATCCCGATTTACGGGCTAAAAGCGTTGTGGCATTAGCCAAAATGGATTTTGACGGGTACGCAATCGGCGGGCTGGCAGTGGGTGAGCCGAAAGAGAAAATGTTCGATATGATTTCCTATGTCAGTCCCATGCTGCCGCAAAACCGGCCGCATTACCTGATGGGCGTCGGGAAGCCGGAAGATATTGTTCAGGCGATTGAGCGCGGAATCGATATGTTCGATTGTGTGTTGCCGACCCGTAATGCCCGTAACGGTACTCTCTATACACGGCAGGGACGGGTTATTTTGAAACAATCCTGCTACCGGTTGGATTTTACGCCGCCCGATGACAGCTGTGACTGCTACACCTGCCGGAATTTTTCCCGGGCCTATCTGAGGCACCTGTTTATGAATGGCGAAATGACCGGCCTGCGTCTGAATACACTGCACAATATTCACTTTTTTCTGGAGTTGACAGCAAAGGCGCGAGCTGCAATCCGGGAAGGTAAATTCACGGAATGGAAAAAGGAATTCTTCAAGTATTATCCCATTGAAGACGATCACTGGGAAGTCAATACGGTCCGCCGTGAAGAACGCCGCCGGAAACATCTTGAGGAAAACGATCATTAAAGAACAGTTATGCTTAAATACATGAATTTGTTATGAATATAAATCCTGCCACAGTCCCGGAAGCATTTTTGACCTTGTCAGCAGATGAGTTGAATGATCGTATTCGTGAGGTCAAAGCGAAACTTGGAAAACGGTTGCTGATTCTCGGACATCACTACATGACCGATGAGGTGATTGCGCATGCCGATGAACGCGGTGACTCCTTTGCACTGGCGAAAATTGCCGCTCAAACAGATGCCGGGTTTATTGTATTCTGCGGAGTGCACTTTATGGCCGAAACTGCCGATATTGTCACTACTGCCACACAGAAAGTGTTCATTCCCGATCCCGGCGCCGGCTGCTTTCTGGCGGATTGTGCCCGTATCCGGGATGTGGAAGATGCCTGGCAAGAGATAAAGTCGATAACACTCCAATCGATTATTCCGATCACGTATGTAAATTCCGGCGCCGATATGAAGGCCTTCTGCGGAGACAATGGCGGACTGGTCTGTACATCTTCCAATGCGGCGGCAGCGTTGAAATGGGCCTTCGAACGTGGTGAAAAAGTTATTTTCTTTCCCGACCAGCATCTGGGGCGCAATACCGCATTCGCTATGGGGATTCCACTGGAAGAGATAATTCTCTGGAACACTGATGAACCCCTTGGCGGGAATGCACCGGCAGCGGTTCAGCGGGCCCGGGTGATTCTCTGGGACGGTTTCTGTATTGTGCATCAGGAATTCAATGTGGACTATATCGAGAAACTCCGCCAGAACGATCCGCAGATTAATATTATTGTCCACCCGGAATGTGATTTTGATGTGGCGCAAGCGGCTGATTATATGGGCAGCACGGCGTATATTATTAAGATGATTGAAGAGGCGCCGGCGGGATCGCACTGGGCCGTTGCCACGGAAAGAAACCTGGTCAATCGCCTAAAAAGCGCTTATCCCGAAAAACGTATTGAGATATTACAGTCCTTTGAACCCTATTGCAAATCCATGGCGCAGATTACCCTGACCAACCTGTTCTATCAACTGGATCAGCTGGATAGTGGCAATCTGATTAATCAAATTGTTGTTGAAGAACAATACGCCGAAAGCGCCCGGACTGCATTGAACCGCATGTTGGAATTAACACAATGAAATCGAGTGATAATCATATGGAAACAGATGTATTGGTCGTTGGTACCGGCCTGGCCGGTTGTTCGGCTGCCTATTCGGCTGCCCGTGAAGGTCTGAATGTGGTGCTGATTACCTCGGAAGCGGAATTGTCGGAAACCTCGTCCTATTACGCCCAGGGAGGCATTATTTATCGGGCAAAGGAGGATACCGAAGCGGCGTTTCTGGATGATTTTCAGCGGACCGGCGTCGGCATTGTGAATGAAAATGCCGTGCGGGTCATCTATCAAAATGGTCCGGAGTGTATTGATCGGATTTTATGTGATGAATTGGAAATACCATTCAGCCGAAGTGCCGACGGAAACCTGGATTTGATAAAAGAGGGTTCCCATTCGTTTCCGCGGATTGCATACGTCAAGGATCACACCGGGCAATCGATCCAGGACCGGTTTTATCAGAAGATCAAAACCATTGGAAATATTCAAATCATTACGAATGCGACCTGTGTCGATCTGATTACCCTTGCCCACCACTCACTGAATCCATTGCATGTCTATGAACCCAGCACCTGCGTCGGCGCTTACGTTCTGTTTCAGGATGAAAAAGCAGTCCGGCCGATTTTGGCAAAATATACCGTACTGGCCAGCGGCGGACTCGGGAACCTGTATCTGCATACATCCAATCCGCCCCATGTTCGCGGTGACGGCTATGCCATGGCTTACCGGGCCGGCGCCCGTATTATGAATATGGAGTATGTACAGTTCCATCCGACAACTCTTTTTACGACGAATGAAGAACGGTTCCTGATATCGGAAGCTCTGCGGGGCGAAGGCGCCGTGCTGCGCAATAAACAGGGCGAAGCGTTCATGCGGCGCTATCACGAGTTGGAAAACCTGGCTCCCCGGGATATCGTTGCCCGTTCGATTATGGCGGAAATGAACGAAACCGGCAGCAAATACGTCACCCTGGACATTACCCATCGAAACAGCGACTGGATCAGAAAACGGTTTCCGAAAATATATAAAAAATGTCTTGAGCAGAAAGTTGATATTACGACCGAAGGTATACCCGTTGTGCCGGCGGCGCATTATGAATGCGGCGGCGTGGCGACCGACATGCTGGCCAATACCACTATCCGGCGCCTGAAAGCAGTAGGCGAGGTGGCCTGTACCGGTTTACACGGGGCCAACCGGCTCGCCAGCAGTTCCTTACTGGAATGCCTGGTGTTTGGCGTTATCGCTGGTCGGGATGCTGCTGTGCAGATCAACGGGCAAAACATGGTTATGCCGGCGGTGGCAGACTGGAAAAATGAAACTGAATTAATTGACCCCGACCTGCTGCGACAGGACCGCTCCACGATTCGGCAGACGATGTGGAATTATGTCGGCATCGTCCGGGCAAAAAAGAAACTGGAACGTGCGTTTGGAATTTTATGGCAATTGAATGAAGACATTCAGCATTTCTATCATCATGGAGAACTCAGCGATGCGCTCATCGGTTTGCGGAATGCGGCCACAACGTCTCTGCTGATTTTGTATGCGGCCCGCCTGCATAAGGGGAGCCGGGGTTGCCATTACCGCACGGATTGATTAAACTAAACGTTAATTTGAAATTGGAGGTTTTGTGAATACGTTACTTTATGCAGGAACATTGGGTGGTGGCGCCCAACGGGGCAACCCGATAATGTCATTGTTGCCATTTTTGGTGATTATTCTGGTGATGTATCTGTTAATGATTCGTCCCCAGGCCAAGAAACAGAAAGAAAAACAGCAGATGCTGAAAGAGCTGAAGCCGGGCGATGAAATTTTAACTATCGGCGGATTATACGGGAAAATCGAAGGCCTTCGTGAAAAAGAGGGTATTCTGGTCATCAAAATTGCGAAAGATGTCAAAGTCCATATAACCCGGTCGGCGGTTGCCGAAAAACTGGTTGATAAATCCGTCATAAAATAGTATGGAATTACTGGAAATATACCAGTTCGGCAGTCCTTTGCTGAAACGCAGGACAAAACCTGTCGGTGATTTACCGGAGCATTTTCCTGAGTTTATCGAACGGATGTATGCCACGATGTATGGCGATGACGGCATTGGACTGTCCGCCAACCAGGTAGGCGTTGATCAATACTTTTTTATTGTGGATTTTTCACTGCATGACAAAGATATGTCCCGCGAAGTTTTTATCAATCCCGAAATACTGGAAAGTACCGGCATTGACACACTGGAAGAGGGCTGTCTCAGTGTTCCGGAAATTCATGAAAAGGTGATCCGGGCGTATCAGGTAAAAGTACGCTATGAAAATCTCAAACGGGAAGTCGTCGAAAGAGAGTTTGAAGGATTTCCGGCCAGAGTGATTCAGCATGAAATTGATCATTTGAATGGGGTGCTGTTTGTGGAGCGGATCAGTCCGCTGAAACGCAGCTTTATCAATTCAAAACTCGAGAAAATTGCCGAAAAGGGAACCACCCAAACTGAACCCGTTACAATCTGATTCTTTATGAAAATCATCTATATGGGAACTCCGGAATTTGCCGTTCCGGGATTAAAGGCTATCGCTGAATCCGGTCACGAAGTAGTACTTGTGGTCACCGGGCCGGACAAACCGGCTGGCCGGGGCCGTAATCTACATGAAACGCCGGTAAAACAATTAGCCCTGAAATTGAATTTGCCAATTCTACAACCGGTATCTCTAAAATCTCCTGATTTTATTGACCATATCAGACAGTTGAATGCCGATATCATCGTCGTTGTAGCATTCTGGATTTTACCGAATGAATTAATCAATGCTGCTCGGTTCGGAGCGATCAATCTGCATGCCTCACTGTTGCCGAAATACCGGGGTGCGGCGCCGATCAACTGGGTCTTGATAAACGGCGATAAAAAAACAGGGATTACGGTTTTTCAGATTAGACCGAAAGTGGATACCGGGGATATAATCCTTCAGCAAACAGTTGAAATAGCTGAACAGGATACCTATGGCGATCTGTATGATCGATTGTCCCGGATTGGCGCGCCGGCGCTGATGACAGTATTGGACAAACTGGCAAGCGGAGTCGCCGCCGCCATTCCTCAGGACGATTCGCTGGTGAGTAAAG
>JAUSPJ010000044.1 GCA_030655795.1 Fidelibacterota bacterium
CCGGCCCTGCTACAAACATTATCGCCGGTTTGAGTCTTGGTATGCAGTCAACAATGTTACCCACCCTTTTCATCGCCGGAGCAATCATGATTGCTTACAGCATTGCGGGGCCTTATGGTATCGCAATTGCCGCACTGGGCATGTTGTCAACCACTGGCATCCAGTTAGCGATCGACGCCTACGGTCCGGTTGCTGATAATGCCGGCGGTATCGCCGAAATGGGCATGCTTGGCCGGGATGTCCGCAAACGCACCGACAAACTGGACGCTGTGGGTAACACAACGGCCGCCGTCGGAAAAGGCTTTGCGATTGGCTCGGCGGCATTGACTGCCCTGGCCCTGTTTGTCGCCTTTCAGAAATCGGCTGGAATCCAATCCATCGACCTGACGAATCCTTTTGTCATCGCTGGATTGCTGATTGGCGGGATGTTGCCGTTCCTGTTCAGCAGTATGGCGATGCGCGCCGTCGGCGAAGCAGCCTATGAAATGATCAAAGAGGTGCGCCGTCAGTTCCGGGAAATCAAGGGACTAATGGAGGGGCTGGCCAGCGCAGATTATTCCAAATGTGTCGATATTTCAACAGCCGCTGCGATTAGAAAAATGATTTTACCCGGGACGCTGGCGGTAGTTATACCTCCGGTCCTCGGGTTTATAAACAAGGAGATGTTAGGTGGTTTACTGGCCGGTGTTACCGTAACCGGCGTATTGATGGCAATATTTATGGCTAATTCCGGCGGCGCCTGGGACAATGCCAAAAAATATATCGAAGAAGGCAATCTGGGCGGCAAAGGCAGTGATCCCCACAAAGCCGCTGTTACCGGCGACACCGTGGGTGATCCCTTTAAAGATACTGCCGGCCCGTCTTTAAATATCTTAATCAAATTAATGACAGTGGTATCGCTGGTGATAGCGCCGCTGTTAAGGTAGAAATTAAACGATTATTAACATAAGGAGTTCGACCTGTGAGGTATTACGAAAATCTATTTATTGTTCATCCCAATTATGAGCAGGAGAAGCTGACCCATACCATTGAAGCAGCCAAAAAAGAAATCGCTAATCTGAACGGAACCGTGCTTGTCATTGAAGAGTGGGGCAAACGTCGTCTGGCCTACCCGATCGAGAAGCAGAAATACGGCAGCTATGTTCTGGTTCAATATGAATCGGAGAACCAGAAAATCAACCTTGAGCTGGAAGCCTGGATGAAATTGCGCACGGAAATTCTGTCGTATATGACGGTTGCGCTGGACAGCAAACCGGAACCGCATTCAGCGGATGCAAATGAAACAAACAAAAATGATAGAGACTAGAGTATGATCATTTCGAAATCTGATCAGACTTTATAACTTCAATACATAAGGAAAGGAAACCCTATGGCGCTATTAAGCAAAAAGAAGATTTGCAAATTCTGTGAAAGTCAAAGAGAGCAAATCGACTATAAAAGCTACAAGACTTTGCGTCGTTTTATCACAGAACAGGGTAAGATTATCCCCAGCCGGATTACCGGCACCTGTGCAAAGCACCAGCGGGAGCTGACCAGGGCAATCAAGCGCGCCCGTAATATCGCGTTGATACCTTACGCCTACGATGTAACACAAAATTAATTCATACAGACACACAGGAGGCTATTGTGCGTATTATATTACTTCAGGATTTTGAAGGCCTGGGAAATGCCGGTGAACAGCTTGACGTCAAAGACGGGTATGCCCGCAATTTTCTTTTCCCCAAAGGTCTTGCTCTGAAAGCCGATAAAAACAGTATTAAACGATTCCAGGAAATGGCACGCCTGAAAGACAAGAAAAAAGACCGTGCCCTGAAACAGTCCAGAGAACTCGCCGAAAAGCTTCAGGCAGTTTCTTTGACCGTTCCGGTTCAGGTTGGTGAAGAAGACCGGGTGTTTGGCGCAGTTACATCGATTGAAATTGCCCAGCAGTTAAAAGACAAAGGCTATGATATTGACAAACGTCAGATCATTCTTGAAGAGCCGATTAAAGCCCTGGGAATTTTCGAAATTCCAATCAAACTGCATTCCGAAATTACAGCAAGCATCAAGCTCTGGGTTATTAGAGCTTAGTCCGTTATTTATCCACCCAATAAACACAAGGCGAAACCAGTCTCGTTTCGCCTTTAATATTTCTTTCCATTCCTCCGGTGCGATATAGGCTTGTGAAAAGGTGAAAAGTGCGGTATATTTTTCATACTTATGTCTGATCTTCTGATAAATATTGCCTTTCCGTCCACTGCATTACGACAATTATTTACATATCGTGTAAATGCGGATAACAATTGGGCTCTCTCGCCCGGTCAGCGCGTTGTTGCTCCTCTGAAAAATGTCCCGACAATCGGCTTTATTGCCGAAACCGGAATTACAGCCCCCAAAAATATTAAACTTAAAACCATTATCGAAATCATCGACCCGGAACCCCTGATTCCGGAAGACCTGTTTCGGTTTTTAATCAAATTGTCCGACTATTATCTCGCCCCGCTGGGAAAAACACTCTCGGCCGCTATTCCCTCAGAATATCAAGTCCAGAAACATCGTCAGGTTTTTACAATTGATTCCAATGTTGAGTCTGTTCCGGAACCATATCTGCAATTGTTTGCTGAAATCTCATCCACTGATTCCGTTCTCCTGTCAAGTTTGAAGCGTAAGTTCGATAAAGAAACCGTTACGCTCGGCATTGAAATTCTGAAAAAATTAAAAAAAATCAGCGAAACGCCCCAGTTCAGCGCTCCGCAGCACCGGCCGCTCATTCAAAAACGTATTCTGCTATCGGACAATTTTACTGCCACCCAACAGGATATCCCAAATCTAAAGAAGCGCGCACCCCGACAATCAGAAATTATTGAGTATTTACAAACGCATCAGACTATTCCCGGGCAAGACTTCGTTAATTTTTCCGCGGCTGCTATCAGAATGCTGGCTGAAAAGAAACTGATAAGCATCGAAGAGACAGAAGTTTCCGATGATATCTTCTGGGATGAAATCCTGACAAAGGAAAAAACTATCTCGCTCACCGAAGAACAGGTTCAGGTAACCGAAGAAATCGCTCAGCATATCGGTTCGGATCGTTTTGCCCCGTTTTTGCTCCGGGGAGTCACCGGCAGTGGCAAAACAGAAGTCTATCTGAAGTTGATAAAAAAGACACTGGCGATCGGCAAATCTGCTCTGGTTTTGGTTCCGGAAATAACCCTTACGACTCATCTCGCCAGCCGGTTCAGGGGTGAATTTAAAGACAACATCGCCATCTGGCACAGTCATCTCAGCAGTTCTCAGCGCAATACTCTCTGGAAAAAAATCCGTGACGGCCTCTATCCGATAGTTATTGGCGCCCGCAGCGCTGTACTTCTTCCGCTACGTGATTTGGGTTTAATCATTATTGACGAAGAGCAGGATGGATCGTTTAAACAGCGCGAACAGGAACCCCGATATCATGCCCGGGACGCCGCTTTAATGCGGGCCGTGGAAAGTCAGGCAGTCGTCGTCATGGGCTCGGCCACGCCCAGCCTGGAAAGCCTTTACAATGCCGCGACCGGAAAATTTCAAAAAGTGGAGTTGGAAAAGCGCTATTCCGATGCCCCTTCCGCCACAATTGAGATTATTGATATGAAAGCTGAATGGAAAGATACTGGCGATTTTGAAAACCCTATATCACGGCTTTTAAAAGAGAAAATCGCAGAAAAACTCGATCGAAACGAACA
>JAUSPJ010000029.1 GCA_030655795.1 Fidelibacterota bacterium
AATTTTTTCAAGTTCTTATGGATGAAATAATCCGAGGAATTAATTGATGTAAAACGGTGCAGGTGGTAGTGAATATCTTTGACAGTATCCTTGCCTATCTGTTTATGCTCTTTTTTCCAGAGATTGTTGAGCGGTTCACTGTTCAGAGCCTGGATTTTCGGTCCCAGTTCCCGGAAGATCAGACGCTCGTTGATACCGCGGTTTTCGCTTTTGACGCTCTGTTTTTCGCCCCATTTCAACTTTTCCTCTTCCGAAGGCACTTTGTAGTAAAACCACAGGGTCAGGATTTTCTCCGAATCTTTCCATTCAAACCAATCCTCTGCGGGAATAAAGACGCGTCCTTTCTGGTTCTGATTATTATTCGCAGTTGTTTCAACATCCTTCAGGCGGAATTCCACGGTCATATCGTCGGATTTGAAGGTATAGCTACGAAAGTTTTCGGTGGCTTTGATATAATACTGATCGTGGTTTGCACAATATAGTTTGACCTCTTCGCCGTTGTAAGGAATCATGTAGGCGTTATCGCCGGAGCGCGGTCTGGTCACAAAGTCGCCGCTGTCGTAATAGCGAGAGAAGAAGCGATAGAGTTCGTTATAAATGTCCCGTTCAACATCTTCAGGCACTTGAGCAGATACGAGTTTCTCTCTAGCTCTCAGATAGCGTTCGTAGGGTTCTTTGAAAAGTTTCAATTGTCCGATCTGGCTCTTGGCTTTCTCTTCCAGGTCTCCGGGCTTGGTAAAATCAACTTCGTATTTTTCTTCAAGTTCTTTTTGAGCGGTTTCCAGCTCTTCCTCGATTTGAGCTATGTTTTTCGCAGATAGTTTAGCTTTGACATTTTTCAGCGTCTTCGGCAGGACTTCATTGATGAATTTTTCCACATCGGCGTGACGTTCATTAATAATCCGGTAAATGCCGAAGTCGAGGTCAGATTGGGATAATTGGAACAGTTCGATTAATAGTGTTTGAAATTTAATTTGAGGATTAACAGCCATACTCTAATCCTTGTCTTAGTGAAATTAGCCTTTTACATACCGCAGGAATATATGAAATTTCTATTGCCTTTTAAACAAGAAAATGAAAATATCGTAGAGGTACAAAATTTTGTACCTCTACGTTTATAACATTCAAAATTGTAATCTATAAATATTTTTTCACTTCCGACATGAACACCTTTTCCGCCCGGGCGTCCACCCATTTTTTCCTGAATAACGCCTTTCCGATCAATCAGGAAAGTAGTAGGAATACCCCTTGCCATATTTTAACTGTCGATTCACTTGACAATACATACGTCAATGGCGTATATTATCCTATGAAGTTTATTGGAACACCAATTTTTACCCGAAGAATAAAATCGCTCTTGAATGACGAAGAATATAGAAACCTGCAGAATTATCTTCTGACATTTCCGGAATCTGGAAAAATAATAAAATCAATAGTTACAAAGGAATTCAAATGAAAGAAGAATTATTTATCGAAGATTCCCTTTGGGACAGGAATTACTCGAAAGTATAAAACAAGGTTCAAAAATAATGCGTGGTGAAATGGAGCCGGGTCGTTCATCTCAGATTGAACAATCCGATGTAAAATTTATTAGAGAAAAATATGGTTTATCCCAGGATAAATTTGCAAAACTGTTAGGAATAAGCGCTTCCACACTGCGAAACTGGGAACAAGGAAGAAGAAAACCGGAAGGTACTGCAAGGGTTTTACTGCGGATTGCATTGAAGCATCCGGAAGCCGTTTTAGATACGGTTCAGTAAATTCAGTATTTACCCTATTACGTCATTTAATATCGAATAAGTTGAATCTTTAGGAATAACCCCGGATTTTAATCCGGGGACCAACATCAACTCTGTACGCCTAACCGTTTCAACGGTTTGCAATAAACCACTGAAGTGGTTAGTGGGTGTGGTGTGGTTTCTTAACCCCGCATTAAAATGCGGGGTTACTCTTTGCTTTGGTGGAATTCGTCCCCAAGTTAAAACACGGGGCTAATCTGAAATCAACATTCGTTGATCCTTGCCTGCCCCGTAGCGTAGTGTGCTGGGGTTCTTAGATCAAATCCTTTATCCGTTGTAGGGTTAATCACCAAAAATATCTAATTGACTCCCATTTTCCTCTTTTTTCTTTTCAGCAATCTCTCTGTTAATTTCAGTTCTTCGTTCTTTTCTCTTTTTTATTTTTTCCTCTTCCACTCTTTTCTTTTCATCAACAAATTCCTGTATTTCTCCGGCTTCCTCACCATCGACAAATTCAATAATAAATTCCCGATTTTCTACCATCCTTTTGGGAATAATAAAACCGTCCGGCGTTTGATAATAAGTGAGAGAATCGGATATTTCTTTACTGCAATAGCCCTCTGCGCCGATGTTCAAGTTACAGGTTTTTTCGATTTGAGTTGCTTTAGCGCCAATAGTTGACTTCTTTGTTCCAAAATAATTACAGATTGTATCAACGGTGATATAATTTTCATTTTGCTTGTCAAATAAAAAATTCAGGCGAGCTATAACGTAAATAATGGATGCGGCCCAAACCTCTTTTTCCCCTCGAACGATATTTATTATTCTTTTTCTACCGAGTTTCTCACATAACTTGACAGCATACCCTTCCAATTCCGGCGTCAAATGCTCCCCGCAAAAAGAACGCATCATTTCATTAATTTTAGCTGCTCTTTCGGCTTTGTCATTTTTCTCTTTTGAAAATTTATTCATATCAATTTCTTCCTTTTTATGTAACTCAGCCACTAAGTCACTAAGTTCACCAAAATTATAGAATATATCTTTTCTTTGATATTTTAATCCTCGTTTAGATAGTTACGGATAGTCCGTCCCGGAGCACCCGGCAGCCGCCGGGCGGGAAGCCCCGGAATGAGAATGATGACAGAAACATATTTTACCCCGTTGGATACAATTTAACATCTTTTCAAAAATAGTTATAAGTCCACTAAAATATTACATCTCGTAAAAAACAACTATCCAACGGGGTGAATAAACCTTTTTCGGCGAAGCGATCCCTTTCGGGACAAGCAAACCAGGTCTTAACTTCTTATGGATTGTATATGCATCATCTACAATTTCTTTAGCAATGGATTCTTCCTTTGTGCCTTGCTCCGTAGGAGTTCCTTCGGAAGTGTCTTTGTGGCTGAGTAATTATCTTTTTATTTAATCAGAAATATATTTATCAATCTCCTGCATAAATATCCGTTCCGTCCGGGCGCCAACCCATTTCTGCCGGATTATTCCTTTCCGATCAATCAGAAACGTCGTCGGCACGCCGCGGATTCCGCCGTATTTATTGGTCAGATCCTGCAGGTATTTTTCATCACCGGTCAAAACAGTGTAATTGATATTCCACTTCTCTACAAACTGCCGGATCTTATCGGCGCTGCCCGAAGACAGGGCCACACCAATAATCTCCAGACCGTCTTTCTGATGCCTGTCATACATTTTAATGAAATCCGGGATTTCGGCTTTACAGGGACCGCACCAGCTGGCCCAGAAGTTCAGCATGATTACTTTACCCTTAAATTGATCAAGAGTGACCTCTTCACCTATCAGGTTGATCAGAGAGAAACCGGCGGCTTCGGAACCCGGCAGCTGCCGGGCGGGTTCCGCTTTTTTCTGTCCGCAGGCCAGACTCCCGAAAACCATCACAAAAATAGCAACCAACAGTAAAAAATATTTATTTCTCATCGGTATTTCCCCTTCGGGTTTAGGGTTATAATTTCGATAAAGTTTTGTTCATTTTGGCAAGGAACTGTTCCGGTTTCTCAAAACCCAGAGTTCGTAACGATTCGATTTCCCGTCCATTCTTATCGATGAACAGGATACTGGGCACGCCTTTGATATTGAACTGTTCTTTCAGGTGAATGACTTCCGGGCTGGCTGATGACGTCAAATCGACTTTCAGCAAATGAAACTGATCACTGAGCTTGATGACAGCGGGATCGGTGAATGTTATTTTATCTATTTCCTTACAGGGAATGCACCAGTCGGCATAAAAGTCGATAATGATGGGTTTACCGGATTCGATCACTACGTCGTAAATATTTTCCTGATAGGGCTGCCAGGCCATCTCTTCGGCCGGAGCGCCAGCGGGTTTTAGAAACCAGGTTCCCAGAATAATTGCCACGATGGCAATCAATTTTTTAAATATCAGAAAACCCCTGGCGCTCTCGCCCGATTTATTAAAAATCAGGAGATAAATTCCCGATCCGATCATATAAACCGGAAACAGGATGGAATATAACTTTTTTGGAATCAGCGGATGCACAAAATAAAGGGCCATACCGACCAGTATCAATCCGAAAATAATCCTGACGCCCACCATCCATTCACCGGAGCGCGGCAGATTGTCGATTTTGCTTGAAAAGAAGGCCAGAAATATAAATGGAATTCCTAAACCTATAGACAGTGTAAAAAACATACTGAAGCCGATAAACGGATTGCCTGTTGACGCTACGTAAGTCAATAAACCGATCACAAACGGACCGATACAGGGCGCGGCCACAATACCCATAGTCAGTCCCATAACCAGTGCGCCGAAATAGCCGGTACGGCTGCCGCCGCCCATATTCATCAGAAAGGACGGCACACCAAATTCATACACGCCAAACATACTCAGCGATAAGGCAATCAAAATTCCGGCAATGGCCAGTAAGACAATTGGGTTAGTCATAAACGAACCGAATAATCCACCGGTTAATGCTGCCAAGGTCCCGAGCGCCGAATTCACAATTGCAATACCGAGTACATAGAGAATTGCCAGAAGCAGCCGCTTGCCGGATTTCCCGGCCGTCTGACCACCGAAATAGCTCATGGTAATCGGGATCAGCGGATAGACACAGGGCGTCAGGTTCAGACCCAGACCACCCAGAAAGATCAGCAGGAACGTGACAATGATTCCCTTTTTTACAAAAGAGCCACTGACATCAAATGTGTCGGATGATGTTTCAACTGTCCGGATAACATCACCAAAATAGTCTTCATTTTGAAATATGACGGATTCCGTATTGGACAATATCGGGATTTCCAGCGAAAATGCGGTTTCAGTCGGCGGCAGGCAGACTTGGTTATTGCAACCCTGATAATACAGACTGCCGCTTAGATTGACAGCCTCTGACATATTTTTTGATACTTTACCCGATACAATAATAACAATTTCACCCTCATATACGGCTAACGCTTCGTCATAAAAAGCGAAGGTTTTCATTTCATGGGCTGGATAGTGAATATCACTGATTTTATAGTATTCCGATTCCGGTATCCGCAACTTAGTAGCGATGACAAATTCATCTTCAGGCGCTGCGGAATTAATATGCCAGGGTTCCATCAATTGAACCACAACCGCGGCCTGAAATTCGCCTCCGGCATAAACGCCATTGGTCGCTAAGTATGAGCCAATTTCAAGAATATCCGGCTGCGCGCTGATAAAAATAAACGACAGCATCAATATAGCAATTAGCAGCGAAATGGTAATATTAAATTTCACAATTCACCCTGATTCAACTAAACAGTTTCCTGAATATAGAGTTCTTCTTTCGTAAAATGTTACGAATCTGCGGCAATTTTTCCCTGGTTTCCCGTTCTCCCGAATCGATAAATTCCCGGTAGCGCAGCAACTCACTCCAGTGGGCATCTTCAATATGTGGATGGAGCTGCACATCTGCTGTTGACAACTGATAGCGGGACAGATATTTTCCCCGCACCTGGTCTGCTCTTGAAATAATATCCAGAATATGGGGATCATCCAGCGCCTGGATATTATTGGCATCCACACTTACGCCAATAACAACATCAGCGCCCATTTCCCGGGCTTCATCAATGGGAACCGGGGCCGTCACACCACCATCGGTCAGGTAGCGGCCATCCCATTTATGAGGAGGAATAAAACCGGGAATACTGGAACTGATCGTTACCGCCTCCCGGATATTTCCTCTCTGAAAAAGTATAGTCTGTCCGCTGTTCAAATCCGTCGCCGCGCAGCCAAAAGGAATTTGGGTATCTTCGATATCACCATCGTCAATTAACAGTGCAACGGCTTCCGCCAGCCGCTCAGTTTTAATAATGCCGGTTCGCGAATGAGCGATATTGATCACAATCCGCTGGGTTACGTCCTTGACCAGCTGATTTAAAAACGAGGGATTTTGATCATTTTTCGGGATGATGTACTTCAGTCCCAGAGATTCGTAATCCTGACTCGAAAAGAAGGTTTCCAGTTTATGAATTAACGCATTCACATCCGGATACTGGGCATACATGGCCCCGATGATTGAGCCCATCGAGGTTCCGGCAATAATATAAATAGGAATCCGTTCCTCTTCCAGCGCTTTCAGAACACCAACGTGCGCCAGCCCCCTGGCCCCGCCGCCACCGAGCGCGATACCGACTTTCGATTTCATTTTCATTCTAAATCGATCTTACTTTTTTCGCTTATATAAACGCGTTTCATGATCACATTTTCGATTGGGCGATCACGGTTATTGCGTTTTACTTTGACAATTTTATCGACCACATCCATGCCCTTGATGACCTGCCAGAATACCGTATAGCCGGCTTTATCTAAAAAAGGTTGATC
>JAUSPJ010000031.1 GCA_030655795.1 Fidelibacterota bacterium
TCTTCTATCAGGATATTGCGTCCCTGTTCCTGTTCTACTAGTGGCTCGAAGTAATTCACCAGCCGCTGTTCCGCTTTTTCAACAGGTTTCCACAGGGATGTACCCAGGGCGGCTAAAACAATATTCATCCCTTTCAGCTGGTAATCACAAAACAGCAGCGATTCACCTGCCGGTGACGGGTAAAAGGACCCGAACTTCCGCGATGTCAATTGGTAGCGCTGCCCGGTTTGCATATGAACCGCGTAAATATTATCAATGCCCGACCACGGCGAATCGTAGAGCAGATAGTCACCATAAAAAACCGGGAATGTAATATCTTCCGAACCCGGCGGAATGATATCGGTCTGGCTGCCGCTCGCATGCTCCAGAACCGTCAATGCCCGCAAACCGTTTCGCTGGCGGGTAAACCCGATTTTCCGGCCGTCTTCCGACCACACCGGAGTTTTAATAGAGTAATTTTCAGGATTGGGGAATGTCTGAATTTCACGGCCATTCTTCACATCCAGTATCACCAGCGAACAGTGCCGGTCAAGGTCCTGTTTCACCGCTACAATCTGTTTTCCGTCGGGTGACATTGCCGGCGCGAAATATTTTCCCTTTTGGGTAATCTGCTTTCGTGTGTCCGATTGGATATCATACACAATCACGTCGGAAAAACTCTGCGCCCACCAGCGTGGATCGATATTTTGAACGCTCCAGGTGATTTTACCGGCATTGACTGAAATTCCATCGGTGTAGTCAATCTGAATTATCCGCTTTTCCTTGCCCTCAGGAGTCAGCCGGACCAGTGTATAAGGATCGGCCAGGCCGGTCTTTAAGGCTACGATACTGCCGTCGATAATGCGGTGCGGGAATTTATAATTTGTCCAGACTTGCTTTTCCTTTTGATTCACTATGTCCACCGGTGTCTCAGTGAGCCCGTCTATCTGTTCCGCCCACAATGTCTGTAGTTCATTCATTGTATCATCATAAGTGTTGCGGACGTTGCGGCCGGTAATTTTTTTCATGGAACGGCTAAACGACCAGGGCCAGTAGGAATATTTCGAAGAACGCCGCATTACCGCTGACCAGGTATCAGCGCCAAATTCCCGTCGGTTATGCGTCACTAATTGATACCCAAGCGCGTAATAATTCGGATAGTAGTCTTTGTAACTTCGCAGATAGGCTTTATAATAGGAATAACGCTGGCCGGAAAGCAGGAGTGTCCGAATTCCCATATCGAAAATCGGCTGGCGTCCCCGGCCGGAATTGCTCAGCGCCGTTTCAATAGCCACGGCATCACCTTCAATAAACCAGAGCGGCGTCCCGAAAAAGGTAAAAGCGCCCAGCCCAAGATCACCGAAACAGATTCCCGCCAGGCGATTGAACCCACGGTCAAAGGCATCGAACTGAGCCATATGCCGGCCTTCATGGACGGCCAGTAGATGGTACCAGTCCAGCGTACCGCCAAATTCATCCTGTGGAACAACCGGGTACCACTCACTCATCCGCGGAAGATACCCAACCCAACCGTTCGCCGTTGCACTGCGGCTGTTCAGAACCACCGGCCATTTGTGCAATCGAGAATACATGGTTTTTTCCAGGGATGGACGCAGGTATTCCAGCGTATTCGCCACCCGCTGTCCCTCGGCAAGCAGCTCTTCCGGAACAATAATATCAAAGTAATCAGTGCGGATTTTCTTCCATTGAATGCCCGGCGGATGCTGCTCGGCGTTTAACTGTGCCGGTAATTGGGTATGGACCAGTAAACAGATCAGCGCTAATAAAGTGAAGCGTTTCATTTTTTCATTTTATTCTCAGCGTTAATATAATGTTCCGGCAATAATAATAAAAAGCCTCTTCCGTATCATAATCCCGAAGCGAAATAATGCCATAGGCATGCCTTTCCAAAGGAATCTTCGATCGGCATAAACACTAACCACTCAATTTATTGAGTGGATCTGATGCTCATGGTAGTACTTGCCGAATTTATTCGGTTGGTGCCCCGACTACTCCGAAAGGAGTCCCGGTTGGGAAAGTCGGGACGACAGGTTGAAGCCATTCTATCCCATCCGGCAGCTGCCGGATGGTTATTTTTTTCCGAAGCCTAACTAAGAAACATTCAGCAGCGAGGCCCCGTAACAATAATAAAAAGCCTCTTCCGCATTTAACAGAAGAGGCTCTTTTATAAGAAGGAAGAATAAAACTATTTTTTCAGGTTCTTAATAAACTCCGCTCCCCGCAGGATGGCTTTCTGATTCAGTTCCACCAGGTTTTTCCGTTTCAGGACGTCGCCCAGGGATTCCAGAACAACTTTCTGAGACATCAGGTCTTTGTATTCAATCAGAGCGCCGACAATCACCATATTGGCGGTTTTGGTATTGCCCAGTTCGTCGGCCAGTTTTGTTGCCGGAATGGGGATAATATCGACATCGTCCCGGACCGGTTTGCGGTCGATCAGAGAATCGTCGTATATGATCAAGCCGCCGGAAATCACATCGTTTTCAAACTTATCCAGCGAGGGCCGGTTCATGGCAATCAGAATTGTGGGATTGGCCACCAGGGGTGAACCGATTTTCTTTTTGGAAATTTTAACGCTGCAGTTGGCCG
Source organism: Fidelibacterota bacterium (assembly GCA_030655795.1). Classification (GTDB taxonomy): domain Bacteria; phylum Fidelibacterota; class UBA2242; order UBA2242; family UBA2242; genus B118-G9. Next base: position 2,590 of record JAUSPJ010000031.1, read on the forward strand.
TACCGCCGCGCATTTCCGGTCCGTAAGACGGCAACCAGCTGACTTCATAATTGTGCCGCATACCCATCTCAGACAGCACGGTCCCCAGGCTCAACACACCCTGCCCGCCAAAACCGGCGACCTTGATCTCCTCATTAATAGGCTTATCCTGAAACTGACTGATTTTCTCCAGATCGACCTGCGCCGTTTCAAGATCCAAAATGTCGTGCAACTCATCATTCTTCACATCTTTCCGGGCAAATTTTCGTCCTTCAAATTCAATGGAAATGTCTTTGCATACGCCCAGGGGAAAATATTTTTCCAGGACCTCTTTTACCCAAAGTTTTGAACGGCTGGGCGTCATTTTCAATTGGGACGGACAGGCAGCTAAGACTTCAATAAAAGAGAACCCGTTTTTCTCTATTTGCAGTTTCAGCGCTTTGCGAACAGTTTGTCGGGTATGCATGGTTGACTTGGTATCGCCGATCATGACACGTTCTACAAAAACCGGAGCATCGAGGGTTGCAATTATTTCACTCATGCGAATTGGATAACCTTCGTTCTCAACTGTCCGCCCACGTGGTGTTGTCATTGTTTTCTGCCCGATCAGGGTTGTCGGCGCCATCTGTCCGCCGGTCATACCATAGACCGCATTGTTGACAAAGAACACCGTAATTCCTTCACCACGATTGGCAGCATGTATGATTTCAGCCGTTCCGATTGCAGCCAGATCGCCGTCGCCCTGGTAACTGATCACAATACTCCCGGGATGAGCGCGCTTAATACCGGTAGCCGCTGCCGGTGCCCGCCCGTGCGCGACCTGCACATTGCCGGTATGAAAGTAGTAATAGGCAAATACACTGCAGCCAACCGGGCTGATAAAGATGGTTTTGTCCCGGACGCCGAAATCTTCCAGCGCTTCCGCGATCAGTTTATGAAGGACACCGTGACCGCAACCGGGACAATAGGTAGTTGTCAATTTATCCGATCCCGGACGGCGTTCATAGACATCAAAAAAACTGGATGATTTTTTTAAGATTGTATTCATGATAACCTCATCAGTTTCATTACTTCATCATGAATTTCCTTCGTGGATGGTACATTACCACCCATGCGGGTATACAGATGAACCGGTTTACGCCCTTCCACCAGAAGACGAACATCATCAACGAGCTGGCCGTTGCTCATTTCCACCGTCAGGAAAAATTTGGTGGTTTCGGTCAGTTTTTCAAGCGCCTTCTTCGGAAAAGGAAAGAGAGTTATCGGTCGCAGCATGCCGGCTTTGACGCCCTTTTCCCGCAATTCATCAACCACGGTCTGGATAATCCGGGAAATAATGCCGTATCCAATCAGAACGATTTCCGCATCGTCGGTACGATACTCCTCGGCGCGCTGTTCCTGCTCTTCGATAATTGCATATTTTTGCTGGAGTTTCTGGTTGTGACGTTCCAGATCATCGGGATCGAGGTCGATGGACGTAATCAAATTATTCGATGTTTCATCGTTGCCTTTGATTGCCCAGGCTTTTTCCGGAATAGTGATCACCGGTTCGGGAAATTCCACCGGCTCCATCATCTGCCCGATAAATCCGTCGGATAATACGTAAACCGGGTTCCGGTATTTATCAGCAAGATCAAACGCCAGCATCCCAAAATCACACATTTCCTGGACGGAATTCGGCGCTAAAACAAGAACTTTATAATTACCGTGACCGCCCCCTTTGACCACCTGGTTGTAATCACTCTGTTCCGGGGCAATATTTCCCAGACCGGGGCCGCCACGGACAACATCCACGATTACACAGGGCAGTTCCGCGCCGGCACAGTATGAAACACCTTCCTGTTTCAGACTGATACCCGGACCTGATGAAGCCGTCATCACCCGTTCACCGGCTGAAGATGCTCCGTAGACCATATTTATCGCAGCCACTTCGCTTTCGGCCTGAACGAATGTTCCACCTGCCAGCGGCATGTACATCGCAGCCGCATGCGCGATTTCACTGGCGGGTGTAATCGGATACCCGTAATAGGCCCGGCAACCAGCCAGGATAGCGCCTTTGACAACCGCTTCATTCCCTTTTAAAAATTGTTTTGCCATATCTACCTCACCTTCTCTATTGGGAATCTTTAATTGGTTTCAGACAATTTGTGCAGATGAGCACTTCCGGTTTTTCGTCCGTGTGGAATACCTTATAGTCACCGCCGCAATGCGAACAGGCCGCGGTTTCGGTCATTAAATCCCAGCGTTTGAACACGGTAATAGCGCCGGGTTCCGGGCAGGTATAGAAACAGATACCGCAGCCGGTGCAGTCCTCGCCTTTGTAAGCAGAAGGGTGATACCCGTGGGTGTTAAACTTATCGGACAAAAACAATACGTCAACCGGACAGGCTTCAATACAGAGTTCGCAACCTTTGCACTCCTCGGTATTGATCACCAGATGTCCTCTGCTTTTTGATATTGCCATAATTCACTCCATTTATAAATGATTATTCATCAATTCTTAAACTGTCTGTAGGTTTGCCTGAAACCATCCAGGGATCTCACAATTGTCTCTTCCGGAACACACAGGGCAATCCGAAAATGTCCCGGTCGATGAAAGCCGCTGCCCGGAGTAGTCAGAATCAATCGGTCCTGCAGCGCCTTGACAAAAGCCACATCATCGGGAATCGGCGATCGGGGAAACACATAAAAGGTACCTTCCGGTTTTATCAGATCATAACCTATGTCGGTCAACCCATCACACATGAGATCCCGGCGTTTTTGATACACCGCCACATCCACTTTCGCATTCAGGACATGCTTGACAACCCGCTGCATCAGCGCCGGGGCATTGATATAGCCCAGAATCCGGTTGCAAAATGTGGCCGCATTGACGATTGTATCCGCATCTTCAATCAGCGGGCTGACCGCCAGATATCCGATCCGTTCACCGGCAACCGACAGATCTTTGGAAAAGGATGTCGCCAGAATTGTATTGCGATAATAACGCAGCGGCGAATGATAGGTCCAGCCGTTAAAAATGATTTTCTTATAGGGTTCATCGGCCAGCAGATAAATCGGATGATCCAGTTCCCGGCTTTTTTGCTGCAACAGATCACCCAGATTTTTCAGCATCTGTTCCGAATACACCCGCCCGCTTGGATTGTTGGGTGTATTAATAATGACGACTTTGGTTCGCGGATTTATTTTCTGATTCAGGTCATCCAAATCCGGCAGTAATTCCGAAGTTGATTCCGATATAATCCGAACGCCCTGATGATTGTCGATATAGAAATTATACTCGGCAAAAAAGGGCGCAATCACGACAATCTCGTCACCGGGATCGAGAACCGATTTGAGAAAAACATTGATCGCCCCGGCGGCGCCACAGGTCATAATAACATGATTTTCAGTAAATGGCAGTCCGCTCTCCTGGCTGAGCAACCCGGCAATGGAATGGCGGGTGTCCGGATAACCGGCATTGGGCATATAACCATGCACAAAATCGCCGCTTTTCTTGGATTCATCAGCCAATACCCGATCGAATTCCGGCGGCGATGGCAAATCAGGATTCCCCAGGGAAAAATCATATACATTTGCGCTGCCGTGTTCTTTTTTCAGGATAATTCCCGTTTCGAACATCTTTCGGATCCAGGACGACCTGGTGATACTATCAGTGATCTTTTTTGAGATGGGCATGGTGTTCCCTGTTTTTCAATTAATTCATTCTCACTACTGAGAATCAGCGGAGCTCGCCGTATGCTTTTTCAAAAGACTCCAGCTCTTTCAATACAAAAGGCAGCATTTTCATTACCGTTGATAATCCAACCACAGGAGTAGTCAGAATTAATGTGTCGATGATTTCGTCCCGGGCGGCGCCGGCCCGGATGGCCTTGGGTATGATGATTTTTATTGCATCCGGCGATGGGCTGTTGACCTGGATCGCCAGCATCACCAATTGGCGGGTTTTTTCATCGAGATGGGTACCCAGATTGCCGACCATTTTCTGATAACTTTTGAAAACCTCTTTCCGGTTTTCCATCAAATAGGTCATACCGTCTTTATCCAGGTCGTCCCATTTAAATTTGTCCGTTACCATGATTAATTTCCTTTATTCAGTAAATCCATGCTATGTATCAGCAGACTTCTTCCAGCCAGCCGCGGGTGTCTTCAATATCACCCACCTGCAATGCAGTCAGATGCTTGTACAGCTGCGTCGTGATTGGACCCGGTTCTTTGCCGTCGGCATAAAACTTATAGCGTTTGCCTTCGTAACCGAGGCACCCGATCGGTGTAATGACCGCCGCCGTTCCACAGGCCCCGGCTTCCAGAAATGTATCGATTTCATCGACGCTTACCTGTCGCTCCTCAACCCTATATCCAAAATCCTCTCGGGCAACATCCATCACCGAACGCCGCACGATACTGTTTAAAATGGACTCCGATTTCGGTGTAGCAATGACATTGTCCTTCAACACAAAAAATACATTGGAAGCGCCGGTCTCTTCAAAATATTTATGATGAATGGGATCGAGATAAACTACTTCATTAAAGCCTTCATCCTGCGCATTTTTCAATGGCAGCAATGAAGCGGAATAGTTACCGCCGGCCTTGGCCTGGCCGATTCCATGCGCCGCCGCACGATCATAATAGGTCTCGACTTTCAGGCTGATCGGATTAAAACCTTCTTTAAAATAGGGGCCCACCGGCGTCACAAAAACGATAAACTGGTATTCCTTCGCCGGTTTAACGCCCAGATTTTCTCCCACACCCAGCATAAACGGACGAATATACATCGCCGCGCCGGTCCCGTAGGGTGGAATGTATTCTTCATTAGCCAATAGCGTCTGTTTTATCGCATCAATAAACCGGTCTTCCGGAATTTCCGGCATCAGTAAGCGCCAGGCTGATTCATTAAACCGACGGGCATTTTCGTATGGGCGGAAGAGCCGGATGCGGCCATCTTTCGAACGCTGGGCTTTCATGCCTTCAAATATTTCCTGACCGTAATGCAGACAGACGGCTCCTTCATCAATCAACAGTTTGTTTTCGGTAGTCAGTTTTCCGTTATCCCAGGCTCCATCTTTCCAATAGCTATGAAACCGGTAGGGAACGTATTTGTAACTGAAATCCAGTTTGCTCCAGTCGGTTGTCTTCGGATCCATGATATTCCTTTCCAGTTTTGATTGTGAGTCTGAATGTCTCACCAGCAGTTTTTACTTATACAATGGTGATCATTCCGGATTTGGAATGTCAAAACTCATGCCACCCGGAACGCCAAAACCGTTTAACCGACGAGGAATACACCATTTCACTTTTTATAACCCCTAAACCATGCAAAAATAATTTTTACTTTTGAGAAAAACCGGTCTTTTCCGATGATCATGTTCAAGCTACTTCCTTTCCTAATTCTGAAAATCCGGCCTAACTTATTTTCTGGTAATAAGAACCTGATTTTTATTGAATTCATTCCGCTGACAACGGCCAATATCGACGGAAAAACGCTTTTCTTTTATGCAGCGTAAACTATTTTTCTTCTCCGACGGAATTATTTAAATTGTCAAAGTGTTGCGCAATAATCTTGATAATATCCTTAAAAATATTAAGAAATGAAAAATTGGTAGAGAAATTGCAGGCAGATATAAGTGGTGTAGCAAATCGAACAAAAACCCGTAGGAGGAGTTATGCATAAGAAGTTATTTATCCCCGGACCGGTGGATGTACGTCCGGAAATTCTGGAGGCCATGGGTACCCCCATGATCGGGCATCGCACCAAGGATGCCTCGGCGTTGGGAGAAAGTGTCTGTAAAAAACTGCAAAAAGTATTTTTTACCGAAAATCCGATTCTGCTGTCAACCAGCTCCGGTTCCGGCCTGATGGAAGGTTCTGTCCGTTCACTGACGACCAAACGGGCGCTTGTTTTTTCCGTCGGCGCTTTTGGAAACCGCTGGGCAAAAATGGCCAAGGCCAACAACGTCCCCGTTGACAAGGTCGAAGCCGAATGGGGCCAGCCGACCCTGCCGGAAACTGTGGACGAATATCTGTCAACCGGCAAATACGACGTGTTCACAATTACTCATAACGAAACCTCAACCGGCGTCATGAATCCTGTCGAAGAAATCGCCGAAATCAAGAAAAAGTATCCCGATGTCCTCTGGCTGGTCGATGCGGTTTCATCGGCAGCCGGTGTAAAAATTGACGTGGACAAACTTGGAATCGACGTTTGCATTACCAGCACCCAAAAGGCATTAGGATTACCTCCGGGATTGTCTGTCTGCACTATCAGCCCGAAGGCCATTGAACAGGGCCGCAAGGTGGAATTCCGCGGTCTTTACCTGGACCTCATCGACATCTATGACTACATGCAGAAAAAATCCTATCAGTACCCTTCAACCCCGTCGCTCTCTCACTATTTCGCCTTGGATACACAATTGGATTTTATTCTGAATGTC
>JAUSPJ010000042.1 GCA_030655795.1 Fidelibacterota bacterium
AATTTTTGCCAGCGAATACAGTCGTCGGATTCAATAATTCCCAGATTAATACCGTCCGCGGTACCGACCCAGACGGTATCGCCATAGGAAATAACGCTGAAACCCTTATGATTATGGTGATTCCGGGGATTAATTGTGAAATCAATTTCGTCGCTACACAAAAGCATATCCAGGTTGTCGCTGGGAAGCGGTAGACGCTGCCAGCTGCTTCCGAAATCACTGCTTCGCCGTATACCACCCGCCCAACTGGTGATGTAAACGGTGATGGAATCATCATCGATGCGGGTGATTGAAATATCCCAGGTGGTGTTACTCACCGCTGTTGTAATGGGTAAAAAAGAGACGGTGTCGCCGTTCCAGATGTCTGTTTTATCTCCGGTGGAATCCACCGGCTGACGGATGTATGTCCAGCTCTTGCCGTAATATTTTGAATACGCCAGGCCGCCACCGGTCTGCATCACGCCTTCCGTGGTGGTAGAATCAAAAACCCCGGCCACCCAGATAATTGAGTCGAGTACGGCAATGGCAGAGATACCGCCTTTGGGAAGATTGTTGTCACCGGGATAATAGGTATAATAATTTTCGCCGAAGTCTTCGGTTTTACTCAACCCGCCGCCGATCGCGAACCAGGTCAGGGAATCTCCCTGGAAAGCGATCTGGGTAATACCGTTACTGCCAAGTCCCTCATATACCAGTGTGGAATCGTTCAGGAATGGTTTTGATAAACGAAACGCCTGACCGAAAAGGCCCAGAGACAGGAGTAATATGGTAACTGTCAGTCGTTTAATCATGGTTTAATCGTAAAACTATTGTCGCTGGTATCGTAGCGACTGGGTTTGTCGGCATCGAAGATTTTAATTTTACAGTTTGCGGAAAAATGTTCATAAGGAATTGCCCAGTCGTAAAAACCCTTTACAGCAAACTCAGTGGCTACGATTTTGTAATTGGGCGATGAGGAATTGGCATTTGTGGTATATTGTATTGTTACTTTATTAATATAAGCACTTTCCCAGGTAATTTTATGTGTTTGATAGGGTTGTAATGTATCGGCCATGTTCGGAGACAGGAGATGAACACCTGGATTGGTAAGTATCTTTTTTAATGTATCACTAACTGCGCCGTGTATATCTTCAGCATAAAAGTAAAAAGTAAAATCACCTTGTAATACACTATTGGGATTAGTAGGAACGGTGACGGTAAAGATTCCATCATTGGCTATTTCATCACCCCAGCCGCCTGATGCCAATCCGGCATCGGATAAATACCAGCTATCGCCTGTCTGATAGCTGCCGTTGGGTTGTAATACACTGAAGATTACAGATGCAATTTCTTGATAACCTTGCGGGTCTGTAACTCGTATTTTAAAAACGACATAATCGCCTTTTTCAAAGGAATTCGGAAGATTAATAGCAAAAAGTTCCGGCGGGCTGTTGGGTGCGACCAGCGCTTCCTGTTCTTCAATATTGCTGCTGTTACCGTCTTCATCAAAAGCCTGGACACTGACCCGGTAATAGCCCTCGTTATCGGCCAGCGCTGTTGAATCCAGGAGATAGGAAAAGACACCGTCCCGGTTTATGATATCCAGCGGCGGCCCAACATCATAAAGATAACCGTTCCGAAACAATTCTTCATCGGCCGAATCAAGTGAATCTCTATGGTACAGATAAAAAACCACCGAGTCGATGGTTTCCAGTCCCTGGGGATCGAAAACATCTGCGGAGATAAACAGAGATTTATTTGTCTGGGAATAATTTAGTGTCACGGATTCAATGACAGGGTCCGTTGCAGGCTCTTCCGGGGTGGTATTGATACAGGCCGCCAGCGCCAGCAGTATGATCATTAAAATAAAAACGTGTCTGTTCATGTTACTCCGTTGCCAGCGCGGCCCATTCATCCTGAAACATCTCATCCTTAAAAACCCGGCCGTAATTTAGCACATTCGCCTTAAATATGGCATATTCATCTTTCAGAATGCCGGTAAAAATACAGGGGGGCACTTTTCCGTGTTTGTCTATATTCTGTAAAAGCGCCAGATTGGGCTTCCTTTCAATGTTGCTGAGAACGAGATTATAATTGTAATCGGTGCGCTGGGTGACATCTCCAATGGTGAGTTTAAAACGGTCACGAATGCCGTTTAGTTCCAGCTGTTCCCGGAAATTGCCTTCAATGTCGGGATCGATATCCCAGGCATCAACGAAACCGGCGCCCAGCTTCAGCGCTGCGATGCTGAGAATCCCGCCACCACAACCGGCATCCAGAATCGTCATGCCCGGACGAATCGTTTTTTCCAGTAATTTCAGCGCCATCTGGGTCGTGGCATGTGTCCCGGTGCCGAAAGCCATTCCCGGAATGATGGCGATCTGGATCGGTTCCGGGCCGTGATATTTTTCCCAATAGGGATAGATAGCAATACCCGGACTGACCCGGATCGGTTTAAAGTAATCCTGCCAGTTGAGATGCCAGTCCTGATTTTGTACGAATGTTTTTGAATATTCGATTGTTGTACCCGGGAAAAACCGCACAATTTCCTGAAGCTGATGCGCAACAGAGTTTTCATCGTCTGCATTGAAGTAGGCGTCAATCACGTTGTCTTTTTCAATTAATCCAAGACAGGGTGTATCAGTAAGCAGCGCCACCAGAATTTCGTGATCGTAAATTCCTTTTGGAAATTCATAGCGCAGCCAAATTTTGTTTGTTT
>JAUSPJ010000047.1 GCA_030655795.1 Fidelibacterota bacterium
AGTTTATCCTATTATCAGGATTGGGGTGGACCGATATTAATTAGAAATACTACAAGTCATGGTTCTGTTAGTCAGCCAATTAACCCTGAATATGTTACTTATTATCAACGTGATGGTTCTCTTTATATATGGTATGGTACAACAGTTGTCTTGGATGATAAAGTAATTTTCTGTGAAGGTACCAATGGTGAAATAATTGATGATGGTGCTGAATTGGTGATAGGGCAAGGGAGCAGTTTTAATGGAGTTACAACCGGGATTGAAGATTATGTCAATATTACTCTGGCTCCTGATTATCTTGAGCAGAATTCTACAGGGAATATTGTAAGAGCACAAGCTGATGACGTAGAGCCGTATGGTAATATCTCGGATTTATCCAGATGTGAATTATATGCAAGGAGCTTAGAGGAAGATGTGAAATTGTCGGATTATTGTTCTATGTATAATCGGATTAATGGCTATTGGGAATTTTTAATGGATGTTCCTTCTCTCTCTCAATGGAATAATACATGGGTAAGAGACTTTACTGAAAATGAATACATCCGAGGATATTTTAAAGTCATAAATGGAGATATATATACGATTTCAAATGTTTTAATTCATTCACCGGTTACAAAACGCGGAACTATCGCAAAGAACGAAATGTGGTGCGGAAATATTTCTTTAACGGGAAATGTGACAGTAGCATCAGGTATAAAACTAATAATAATCGAAGGGACTGAAATAAAATTTCCTTCAGGTAAAAAATTAACAATTAATGGAATTTTAGATGCTCAAGGTGTCCTGACGAATCCTATCATTTTCACTTCAAATAATTCATCGCCATCTGCCGGAAACTGGTACGGCATCCGTTTTGAAGATTCCAGTGTAGACGCCAACTGCATTCTGAAATACTGCGATATCCAGTACGCTCAGTACGGCGTTTATTGCAACCGCGCTAATCCGAAGATTGAGAATAACACTATCACAAATAATTATTATGGTGTATATGCTTATTATGCTAGTCCGAGTATTCACAGTTGTTGGATACATGATAATACCTATGGCCTTCTCGGTGCGTCATCCAGCATGGTTGTCACAAATAATAAAATCTATGACAACAGCCAGGACTGCGGGTATTTTGTGGGGGGAACGCCGCGGTTTTACACCAATACCATTTATGACAATACGGGAAATGGTTTATATTTCTACTCATCATCCGGTAAAATCGGGTATTCATCGGGAACGAGCCAGGGTTTAAACGAGATCCGTGATAACGGTAGCTGGGGCATATATGCCGAGGAATTGACCGAGATATTTATGGGAAGTTCCGACTCGGAAGGCAACCGTATCGGTGGTTATAACTCAGTAATGGACAATACCATGAATGAAGTATGTAGTAATGCCGCCCATGTCGAAGCGGAATATAATTACTGGGGGACCTCATCGCCTACCTCAGCTTTATTCACCCTGGTATATGGCGGAACAATTGATTATATACCGTATTTGACCTCCGATCCAAACGGCGGAAGCAGTCTTTCAAAAAGTTCGGTATTGTCTGGTTCAGGTAATGTAGCCGATAACGTCAATAATCGCTGGGCAGGTTATAATCCGGCCAATCTTAATTTTAACAAGTTGTCGGATCTCTGGCTTTACGGGCTGGAACTCACGCTGCATAACCGACCAGAAAAGGCCATCGAAATTTACAAGATGCTAATTGAAAAATTCCCGAAATCCACTGAGGCCAAAAAGGCAATGGTAAAGGTCCATCATCTGCTGAGAGAGTGTGATGAAAAATCACAGGAAAATTATTTTGAAACATTGATGCAGAAAGGAGGCGGCTGTAAAGAGGAATACAAAAGCACCGCTATGATACTCACAGCCTATACTTATTGCGATATGGGATTACCTGTCCAAGCAATTAATATTTTTGAAGAGGTTATTAAAGAATATCCCGACTCTTCATGTACCCTGGGCGCTTTGTGAAGGGGCAGATAACAATAACTGTTGTAATTTCTATTAAAAAGAGCCATCTGCTGAGAACCATGAGTCGGGTCGTCGGTGTCATCCAAATCCAGTAAAATGGCTTTAGGCGGGTTTGTATAGGAAGCAATAAAGGCATCCAAAAAGGCTTGCGCAATCCGATAAAAATCCGTTCGGGAAAAACCGTTTTCAAAGTCCGGCAGCTGCCGGATCGGTTGACTGGCCAGGGAACCCTCTAAGCGATGACATGCAATCTTCAAGACCGGGTCGTCTTTAAGGTAATCACAATCATTGGCATCTTCATATCCGGCGGCGATTTGAAAAACACGCTGCGTTAAGAGTTGCCGGAAACTGTGCTGAACATAACCCGGATGTCGGCGATCGGGAAGCATATCGGCAATGCGTTGGATAATACCTGCTTTTGATTCCACTTCCCGCAAAAAAAGCAACCCGGCGTCAGCGTAATGCGGGCATAAGACGAAATTCTGGATTTTCTTTTCGATTTGACCTAACTTTCACCCGTTCGGTAATTATTGAAAAAGAAATTGGAGATCGCATGAAAAAGAGCAGTTGGTGGTTGAACCTTTTTGCGGCAGGCATGATTCTCTTTCCGGTATTATCGTTCGCACAGGTCGATAAATTGGTCGATAAAGTCGCCGGCAAACAGGATATGCAATTCCAAAATTCCGTCGTCGATCAGGCGCGCGGGGACAAAAAGACGCTCAGGCAATTCATTGCCGATTCGCTCCGGTTGGTTTATGATGAAATCTTGCAGGAGCAGATCGACTCTATTGGCGTCGTTTACTCCAATCAGACAAATGCCCTTCTCAACGAACTGAGTATGGCATCGGAACGCAACCAAAACTTATCGGACAGCGTCGCTATGCTTTCCGGTATGCTGACCGGAAAAGGTCAATCGCCAGCGACGAACGATCCCGCTTTCGAAGCGAAGTTTTTTTCATTTGAAAAAATGCTGAGGCAGGAAGAGTCGAAAAAGAAGGGAAGTATCTTCAAACTCTCTTCGACTATCGAACAGATCGCCCCGTTTCAACTTCAGGAATTGCAGAATTATCTGGATATATTTTATCCGTCAGCCCGGTGCGATTCCGTTCAGGATTTCATTACGCAGGTTTATATTCGGACGAACGATTGGAGCAGAGCGGAATATTCCATCCTGAAATTCCTGTATTTGTATCCGGATTCGCCGCTTTTTGACGAGGTGCAAAGTCTTCGTTCGGCGATTTTCCAGACGGAAAAATTTTACAAATCCAGTTCGGATTACCTGATGCGGCTGATCAACGAAATTCCCGAACCGGCGACGCCTGAAGAACGTTACTTCAAATTTGTCGAAACCTTGCGCGATTTCATCGACGTTCCCATCCGCCAGCATTTTATTCCCGAAGCGCAGACGTTTCTCAAACTCTATCCGTATTCGTCGCATGCGGATGTGCTCAGTCTGTGGATTGCCGAAGCCTACGAGCGAAATGGACAGCCGTCAAGCGCCTTCCTTTCTTACCAAAAGACAATGCTTTTTTATCCGAAAACCGCTTTCTTTTCACGTTGTCTGTTTCGCTCCGCCGATATTCAGCAAAAACAGTTTGGCGAATATGAAAACGCAATTCGATCCTTTTTATTCTATATTGAAAAATTCGGTCGGGATTCTCTCGCATTGGACGCGCAATACCGCATTGCTAAAATGCTGGACGAGAACTTGTCCGAATGGGAACGCGCCGTGAAAGCGTATCAGGTTATTGCCGATAAATATCCGTCATCGCCGCAGGCGATTCCTGCTTTGATGCGGAAAGCGGTGATTCTCTCGACCAAAATGAGTCTGATCGAAGAAGCAGTCGTCATTTATCAGTCCATCGACGACCGTTATCCGGGAACGCCGGACGCGTTGTCGGCGCTGATGGCATCCGGAGATCTGTACAATCTTCACAAAAAGTACGAATCCGCGGTCGGTCAATATATGAAGGTATTCCAGAAATATCCGAAATCGGAAAAGGCCATTTCCGCGCTGGAAGAAGCCGTAAAAATTTATTCCGAGAAGATAAAGGACAACGACAAAACCGTCGAAACTCTCAACCTGATCATCGCCAATTATCCCGGTACGAAAGCCGAAGCGCGCGCAGTTAAACAATTGGCGAAACTCGAAAAAGCCAAACAGCCGTGAGAAAGGTTAATTAGGTTGGATTCGGTTGATTAGGCCTGTCCGCCATCGGCGGATTGATTCGGTTGATTAGGCCTGTCCGCCATCGGTGCGGGAAATGCCTTAATGACCGATGACATTTTCTGCCTGTCCGTCACTCGTCACTAAATTAAATCCTTGTGCTTTTACCCGATTATATGTACTATTTCGACGTTGTTTGATTATAGATAATTGCGGATCGATCTTTTAATGAGGGAATGAACTTGGAAAATGATCGCGGGAAAAGAAACAACCAGTATGTCCATATGTTGTGCCCAATACCGCGCTAAAGGATTAATACTTGAATGGAGACAATAGCGGCAATGACCAAAGATAATAACGTAAAAGCAGAACCGATTGAAAATCAACTCTGGAAAGCCGCCGACAAGCTTAGAAAAAATATTGACGCCGCCGAATATAAACATGTCGTCCTCGGACTCATATTTCTAAAATATATCTCCGATGTCTTTGAAGTTCTTCATAATAAATTAGTCAAGGGCGAAGGTGATTTCCAAGGCGCCGATCCTGAAGACCCATACGAATATACCGCGGAAAAAGTGTTCTTTGTACCGCCTATCGCGCGTTGGAAAAACATACAGGACAATGCCAAAAAAACAGAGATCGTTCTTGAGAACGGTAAGAAAGTCGATATTGGCGGTTATGTCGATGAAGCCATGGAAGTGATCGAACGCCGGAACGCCTCGCTAAAAGGCGTGCTTCCAAAAGTTTATGCCCGGCAAAACCTCGATAGGCAATCTCTCGGCGAATTAATCGATTTGATCGGCGGCATCGCACTCGGCGACGAATTTTCACGAAGTAAGGACATGTTGGGAAAAGTCTATGAGTATTTCCTCGGACAGTTCGCTCTTGCGGAAGGCAAAAAGGGTGGACAGTTCTATACGCCTCAGAGCGTTGTCTGCCTTCTGGTGGAAATGCTTCAACCTTATGAAGGCCGCGTATTCGATCCCTGTTGCGGTTCCGGCGGGATGTTCGTTCAAAGTGAAAGGTTCATTCATGCACATCGGGATCACTACAGGAAGAACGGTCACAACGGTCTCGAACTCGATCCGTCCGATCGGATCAGCATCTATGGGCAGGAATCAAATCGGACAACCTGGCAGCTGTGTAAAATGAATCTCGCCATCCGCGGCATAGACAGTTCCAATATCCGATGGAATAACGAGGGTTCTTTCCTCAACGACGCGCATAAAGACCTGAAGGCGGATTTTATCATCGCCAACCCACC
>JAUSPJ010000048.1 GCA_030655795.1 Fidelibacterota bacterium
ACGGGGTATAAAGCACCTTGTCCGCTCAGGTAGGCTGAAAAGATCAACACAGCATCTCCCGGAACAAACGGGACAGTATTTTCTAAAAAAATCAATATGAACAGGACTGTATAAACAAAAAGGAGGTTGTGTGAAAGAAGACTATCCAGAAATGTGTCCATCAGAATCCGATCAGTGCGGTCGCAAAAACCGCTATACCTTCTTCACGTCCGGTGAAGCCCATCTTTTCGGTAGTGGTTGCTTTAATTGAAATAGCCTCGCCCGGGATTTTCAGCAAAGGCGCTAAGGCATTTCGCATCCCTGCAATATATGGATTGATTTTAGGTTTCTGAGCAATCACCGTTATGTCGACGTTGCCAATGTAATAGTGTTTCTCCTCAATCAGCGCGACAACTTTTTCGAGCAGGATTTTACTGGAGATGTTGGCATATTGCGGATCGGTGTCGGGAAAATGTGACCCGATATCCCCCAGACCGGCCGCGCCAAGCAGGGCGTCCATTATAGCATGTATAACGACATCGGCATCGGAGTGCCCAATCAGACCTTTTTCAAACGGGATACCGATTCCTCCGAGAATTAACGGGCGGCCGCCGGTGAAGGCATGCGCGTCTATTCCGTGACCTACACGTACATTAAACCGTCTCATGGGGTTTCCTTTTCAAGAAGGGTTTGAGCAATTAATAAATCAGCGGGACCGGTGATTTTAATGTTCCACGAAGTGCTTTCCACAACCGCGACGTTCCCGCCAATCGCTTCGACAAAACCGGCGTCATCCGTGGCGTTTAGTTTATTTGCCAATGCATATTCGTAGGCTTTTTTAATCACTGTTTTCCGAAAAGTCTGCGGGGTCTGCGCCTGCCAGATTGTGTTGCGGTCAATCGTGCGGATGACGGTACCGCCGGCGACCTCTTTCAAGGTATCAATCGATCGGGCAGCAACAATAGCTCCGTCATATTCCTCGCAAAGATCGATGCTCTTTTGAATTAATTTGGGTTGAATAAGCGGTCTGACCCCATCATGAATGCAGACTATTGAAGCGTCGGGATTCACGGCATTCAAACCGTTCAGTACTGATTGCTGGCGCTGTTGTCCTCCGGCAATTATGACAACGGGGATTGATGGCGATGTTGGTATAGAATCCTGTAAAAGCTTTGATTTAAGATAATCAATGGGGCTGATAATGATGATCTCAATTACGGATGAAAGCGCTAAAAAACGCCGGATGGAATGGAACAAAACAGTATGGTTCCCCAGATTCAGAAATTGCTTGGGTGTGCCTGAATTCATCCGGGTTCCACTCCCGGCCGCGACGATTATAACGCTGACTGTTTTCATGGTAATTTTCTATAGGATTACCATTGCGTCGCCATAACTGAAAAAGCGATACTTCTTTTTAGTTGCTTCTTTATAGGCTTTTAAAACCAGATCGAGACTGGCAAATGCCGCTACCTGCATGATCAGGGTGGATTTTGACTGGTGAAAATTGGTGATCAATACATCTACCATTTTAAAATCATAGGGCGGATGGATAAATTTATCGGTCCAGCCTTTGCGTGGACTGACCTGAAAACCGGATACGGTTACTGTTTCCAGAGCTCGAACAACGGATGTTCCGACAGCGATTACCCGTTTGCGCCTGGCTTTGGTTTCATTAATAGCAATGGCGGTTTCGGCTGAGACCTCATAGTATTCGGAATCCATCCTGTGCCGGGACAGATCTTCAACGGTTACCGGGCGAAAGGTACCGAGGCCGATGTGCAGAACGACGGGGCGGATTTTCACGCCCTTAGCCTTGATTTTATCAATCAAGTCTTTTGTAAAATGCAGGCCGGCAGTGGGAGCTGCCACGGCGCCACGACGTTTTGCATAGATAGTCTGATATTTGATTTTATCAACCGGTGTCGGATCACGGTCGATATAGGGTGGTAAGGGCGACTGGCCGATTTTATCAATCAGCGCATAAAGATCCTGTTGGGATATGTTGTTAAACCTGACGACACGGCCGCCGGAAACGGTATTGTCAATTACATCACACTGAACGCCTTCGGCAACGGTCAGCTTATTACCGATCCGCACCTTGCGCGCCGGCTTGACCATTACTTCCCAAAGGTTGTTTTCCAGTTCGCGCAGTAAAAAGACCTCGACTTTGGCCTCCGTACGGTCTTTGATTGCCCAGAGCCTGGCCGGATAGACCATGGTTTCATTCACTATGAGCAGATCGCCGGGATTTAGAAAATCGGGCAAATCATAGAAGCGTTTATGCTGGATGCTTGCGTCCTTGCGGTTAATTACCATTAATTTGGAATGATCGCGTTTTTCAATCGGATATTTGGCAATTAATTCTTCCGGTAATTCATAAGCAAAATCGGATAATCTCATGGATAATCTCCTTATTCAAATAATGATGGTTGATCTGATGTCATATTGAGCCCGAAATATTTATAGGCTTCCGGTGTTACCTGCCGGCCGCGGGCGGTCCGCTGCAGCAGGCCGTTTTGGATTAAATAGGGCTCATAGACATCTTCGATGGTTTCAGAATCTTCACTAACTGCAACGGCGAGACTGCTCAGACCAACCGGACCGCCGGTAAATTTTTCAATAATAGTTAACAAAATGGTGCGGTCCATGGCATCGAGTCCGCGTTCATCAATATCGAGCAGTTTTAGGGACTGCCGGGCAACTTCCTGGTCAATAATACCGGTAGCTTTAATCTGAGCGTAATCCCGGGCGCGCCGCAGGATGCGATTAGCGATTCGGGGTGTTCCCCGGGCCCGTTTGGCAATTTCCCGGGCGCCGGCGGTATTTAATTCAATATTAAGAATTTTAGCCGTTCGTTTCAGGATATTAAAAAGGTCTTCTTTTGTATAGTAGTCCAGACGTAAAACGACGCCGAAGCGTTCCCGCATCGGAGAGGTCAGATGGCCCAGGCGGGTGGTGGCTCCAATAAGGGTGAATTGCTCCAGGTTGAGCTGGATGGAGCGGGCGCTGGGACCTTTGTCAATCACAATGTCGATATTGTAATCTTCCATGGCTGAATACAGATATTCTTCCACTACATTATTCAGACGATGGATTTCATCAATGAAAAAGACGTCGCTGCGCTGCAGGTTAGTCAATATGCCGGCCAGGTCGCCGGCGCGCTCAAGTACGGGCCCGGAACTCGTTTTAATGTTGACGTTCAATTCTTTGGCAACGATATAGGCCAGCGTTGTTTTCCCCAATCCCGGTGGCCCGAACAGCAGCACGTGGTCCAGCGCTTCTCCCCGTTCCCGGGCTGCCCGGATATACAGCTTCAGATTTTCGACGACCTTATGCTGTCCGATAAATTCAGAAAAAGCTGACGGCCGGACGCTTTGTTCGACTTCCACATCTTCAACTAATTTTTGGGGGTCGGAATATTCAGAACGCAATGTTTTTCACTTCTACCTGTCCGGCAGCTGCCGGAGACAGGCGATAAAATTTGATAATGTATTTGATTTGGGATAAATATTTTTGTCTGCCAAATATCAACCGGAAAGATAATATTGTGTTTTTCATTAATTAATTAAATATCATAAAACCAGGCCGGAATTTATTAAAAAAACTGCCCTAAATCAATCAAAATCAGGAATATCTTTGGCCGGTCACTTTGCTAATATTCAGAGTCAGCTAATTTCACCGGCAATATCCGGTTTATAAATGGATGAGTTGCCCGCGTTCTTTTCCCACGGAAACATACTCAAGCGGGATATCTAAAAGAGTTTCAATTTTTCTGACATAGGCCTGAGCTTCAATCGGTAAGTCATGAAATGTTCGAGCCGTGCTTGTATCCTGGCGCCATCCCTCCATGCGAATATATTGCGGAACAGCCGACTGGAGATCAATACCGGGAAAGCTGCCGTTTTGATAATGGGTGCAGATTTGAATTTCTTTCATGTAATCGAGTACATCCAGCTTGGTAATGGCAATCGATGTGAAGCCGTTTATCCGGACGGTATAGGCTCCGATGGCGGCGTCAAACCAGCCGCAGCGTCGTTTCCGTTTTGTGGTTGCGCCAAATTCTCCGCCGGTCTCTTGCAGATAATCTCCGGTTTTATCGAAGAGTTCGGTTGGAAATGGCCCGGCGCCCACCCGGGTTGTGTAGCTCTTATATACGCCGATAATATTGTCAATATCGGTCGGTCCAATTCCCAATCCGGTGGCAATATTTCCGGCGGTGGTGTTGGAAGATGTCACAAAGGGATAGGACCCGAAGTCAACGTCCAGCAGAGAACCCTGAGCGCCTTCAATTAACAGCGTATTGCCGTTTTTAATGAAAGTATACATCAACAGTGATGTATCGGCGGCACAGGCATAGACTTCGGGTACACAGCGGTAAAACATTTCAAGATCGGTGGTAATGGAATTGATCTCGTTCTGATGTAGCCGTCCGTTTTGAAGGTAATCGTCAATTTTACGGTTGATTATTTCTTTTACATTTGCGGGAGATTTAAGATCCCGGATCTGTATGCCGCTGCGATTGATCTTGTCAGAGTAGCAGGGGCCAATCCCGCGTTTTGTGGTGCCAATGGCACTTGCTCCCAGCGCC
>JAUSPJ010000052.1 GCA_030655795.1 Fidelibacterota bacterium
ACTGTATCCTGTTTCCATAAACGGGAAATTGTGCGTTATCAGGCTCTCAGTACCATTGACTCCATCGCAATGCGGTTATCGGCTACCTGTAATTTTATCCGGGATTACCCCAAAAGCGACAGCCTGTTCCCGGCTATTAAATCTGCAATTGAATTATTTGAAAAAACCGGCGAAAAGGACCAGACACTTCAGTTTGCATTAGACCAGCGAATCATTCAGCCTGATCCGGAAATCCGGCAATTTTTAGATCGCTTTCTTTTTGAAAATCTTGCCCCGGATTCACTTACCGAAGACAAATACATTTCCGACACAGAGGAATATCATCAAAAACACCCGGACAAACTGGCGTTTGCTTTGACCGTAATACCGTATCTAAATACCTGTTTTCAATCCGACAGTATTCGAAATCTGGCCATTAATCGATTCAGCAAAATAATTCTGCAATCCGACTATGACCAGATAATGGGACTAAAAACTCTATCGGACCAGATCCTCGAATTGGATGACAGTCTTTTAATTCCGCTTTCAAATCAGTTCCTTATTGCTGCCGTAAAAAATAACACACCAATAACCATTCGCAGGTATTTTCCGGATGCCGCTGAACCCGATTCAATTCAGAATCAGAATTACTACACACTCTATACTGCACTGGCCTGGAATGCCTATCGGCAACAACGCTTTTCTTATGCACTGAATCTGATGTCCCAGGCCTCGAAATACGGAAATCTGGAGAATCAGAATGGTTATATTATCCTCGGCGCCGTTCAGTCCCAGTGTGGCGAACTATCCGAAGGTTGGGCCAATGTACTGAAAGGCCTGATCCTGAACCCCGACGCCGAAAAACAATCTGTCGAGATCGAGGATATTTATACTGCAATGTTCTATCGCATCCGCGGGTCCCGGGAAAATCCGTCCCGTTTTTTAAGTCAATACCGGCGCTCCCATCGCTAATCCATTTAATATTAAGGAATGTAAATGAAACGTCAATTGGTTAAACTTCTGTATTCAGTCAGCAGCGGAATTGTCCTGCTTATCCTCGATTTCCTGAGCAAGTACATTGCTAATGCCAGGCTCCCTTTTGAAAAAATACAGGAAACATTTTTACCGTTTCTGGTTTTTTACCGCACTCATAACACCGGCTATCACTTTCTGTTTGGACCAATTAACAATCATTTTCTCTGGGCCCTGGCCGGATTGGTATTTGTATCAATATTAATCGCATCGCTGATCCACTCCCTGATCAAAGAGAATTTAGATCGTATTAACTTCGCTGTCTATGCAACAATTCTCAGCCTGACGATCGGCGCTACCGGAAACGTTCTCGAAATTCTGTTTGCCGGTCATGCAACCGATTTTTTCATTTTCAGGCCGTTTCCGTGGCCCAGCAATCTTTGCGATCAGTACATTAACGGAATTCTGTATATCGCACTTCCGGTAATAATCATTAAATCAATAATTGAATATTTTCGGCATAGACGTCTGATAAAAGAGAATCATCAGAATATTGATATGTGAGGATTTACCTACTTTTCAGTTTTCCCTGGGCACGCAGGCGATCGTATTGTTCGGGATATAATTTTTTCATACAGTCATTGCACAAACCATGGCTGAATTCCGCATCGGAATATTTGGAAATATAAAGTTCCACATCACTCCAGTAGCCCTGATTATCGCGTATTTTCTTACAATTCGCACAAATCGGAATCAGGCCGCTCAGGGTGTTTACCTGGCGTAAGGCTTCCTGCAGTTCGCTGATCATACGTTCCCGTTCTTCTTCGGCTTTTTTTCGATCGGTAATATCCCGGTATATCGCTAATGCCCCAACATGTTCACCATCGACAATAATTGGAGCCCCACTGCCCAAAACATCCACAAACGAACCATCTTGACGCTTGCGTTTCCGTTCAAAATGAGCAATCTCGCCATCTTGAACCGTTTTTGTGATAGTTGAGGCGTCCTGGAAACCATCCTCGGAAACAATGAGACTGTCGAGATTTTTTCCCCTGATTTCCGCTTGTGTATATCCAAACAATTTCTCAAAGTGAGGATTTACACTAACGACATTACCATTTAAATCCAACGAGACAATTGCATCGGAAGCGCTGGCAAATAATGCTTCAAAATATTGTTTCTGCTTCTGAATTTCCAGTTCAATTCTCTTCCGTTCCGAAATATCGCGGATTGCCGCAAAGGTGGCGGTGCTGCCTTTATAATTTATGATGGTGACATTGGCTTCGACATCAATTTCCGAGCCGTCTTTACGTTTAAATACGGTTTCGTATTGAGAGGCAACATCCTCGCCACGCTTGCGGCGGGCGCTCCGTTCCCGGAGAATTTCCACTCCCCTGATCGTATAAACAACCCGGTAATCCTTCATCATCAGTTCGTCGAAAGTATAACCAAGCATTGCTGCGAACTGTTCATTGAAAAAGATAAATTTGTCAAACTGGCTGATCACGATTGCGTCTTTAATATTTTCAATCAGAAGGCGGTATTTTTCCTCTTTACCTAAGACGCGAGATTCGGTCAGTTCGGTAATATAGCCTTCCAGCGACAAAAGCTCGCCGTCATCGGAAAAAACGCCGATTCCCTGTTCCCAGACCCATTTGATTTTCCCGGATGCCGTCCGGATACGATACTCAATGATATAGGATTTGTGTTCATTGACCGCTTTTTGTACTTCGTTAAATACCAAATCCCGGTCATCGGGTTCGATCAAATCGCCGTAACTGACTGTTTTATTATTAATCAGATCTTCCGGTTGATACTCCAGCAGCTCAACACAGCCACTGCTGATATAATTCATGGTCCAATCACGATCATTTGCACAACGATAAATAACACCGGGAAGATTCTCCAGCAAGCGAGTTTTCTCAACCTGTTTATGCTCGCTGGCTCTGCCGGATATTCCTTTTTTGCTTACTTGATCCATATCCCTCTTGATATTGATTGACTTAATATAAAAGAAAAAGTATAAACTGCCAATCATTTAAAATAATAAGCCTTCCGGCGATTATACCGGAAGGCTTTAATCGATAGTATGGATGTATTATACTTGCATCAATTTCACGATAATCGCTTTCTGAACATGCATCCGGTTTTCGGCTTCATCAAAGACAATTGAATTGGGACTATCAATCACTTCATCGGTAATCTCGTCGCCCCGGTGCGCCGGCAGGCAATGCATGACAAGTACATCCTTTTTCGCATGTTTCATTAATTCACCATTGACCTGAAAGGGCATAAACGCTTTGCGGCGCTGCTCGGCTTCGGTCTCCTGCCCCATGCTGGCCCAGACATCGGTATAAATAACGTCGGCGTCCCGCACCGCTTCCACCGGATCACGAACAATCTCGATTCGGCTGAGACCCACGTTTCGGGCATTTTTCAGAATCGTCTCATCGGCATCATAACCACTGGGAGAGGCCAGTACAAAGTGCATCGGCAAGCGGGAGGCAAGATTGATCCACGAATTGGCAACATTATTACCATCTCCGACAAATGCCACCTTCAGGCCGTTCAGGTGTTTACGGTGTTCAAGAACCGTAAAAATGTCCGCCATAATCTGGCAGGGATGATTCAAATCGGTCAGACCGTTGATTACCGGCACTGTCGAATATTCCGCCAGTTCCAGCATGTGCGCATGATCAAACAGACGCGCCATGATGATATCATCATAGCGGGCAATCACCCGGGCAATATCTCTGACTGCTTCACGTTTGCCAATACCGATATCATTGGGGCCCAGATAGATGGCATGACCGCCCAACTGCGCCATACCGGTTTCAAAGGAAATCCGGGTACGGGCAGAAGGCTTGGCAAAAATCATGGCCATATTTTTACCCTTCAAGGGCGTGTATTCCCGACCCTCTTTAACATAGGCTTTCAGCTTTGCAGTC
>JAUSPJ010000059.1 GCA_030655795.1 Fidelibacterota bacterium
GCAGACCTCCTCAAACTCACCCAGTACGCTCAGTAATGCCAGGGTTTCATCTTCCTTGAGTAGGCTCAAATCGCCCCGTGAATCGTCTGTAAACCCTTTCACTTTTGCATTTCTCAGAATACTGCAAATCCGGGCATGGGCATATTGCAGATAGAAAACCGGGTTTTCATCACCTTCTGTTTTGGCCAGCGCCAGATCAAAATTCAGGTGGCTTTTCATACCCCGCATAATAAAGAAATAGCGCACCACATCTTTGCCGACTTCGTCGATCAGTTCGCTGAGTGTTACATAGTTGGCCTTGCGGGTCGACATTTTTACCTTTTCGCCGCCGCGCGTCAAAGTCACGAACTGATGGATCAGCACATGAATCTGGTCAGTGTCGTATCCCAAAGCCTTCAAACCGGCCAGGACATCGGGATAGGTGGCATGGTGGTCGGCGCCAAAAATATCAACAATCAAAACATAGCCGCGCTTTATTTTCGTTTCATGATAGGCAATATCCGGCAGGCGGTAAGTCGCTTCATCCACCACGCTTTTCCACAAGACCCGGTCATCGTCAGCGCCGTAATCACCAGCCCGGAACCAGACAGCGCCGTCTTTTTCGTATGTCGCACCACTCGTTTCGAAGCGTTTCAGGACATCATCAATCAAGCCGTCATCGTACAGACTTTGTTCATTATAGAATGAATCAAAGACAATCCCCAGCTCTTCAAGAGTGTTTCGGATATCGGCAAATACAGCCTCTTCGGCTGATTTTCGAAAAATATCATGGTCCGGTTTATCGTTAAACTGATCACCGTACTTTTCATGAATGCCCCGGGCAATGTCAACAATATAATCACCCTGGTAATGCTCATCCGTCAGTTCATCATCGTAACCCAACAGCTGGCGGTAACGAATATACGCCGACTGTCCCAGAATACGCATCTGCCGGCCGGCGTCATTGTAATAATACTCACGGTCAACTTGATATCCATTCCATTCCAGAATCCGGGCAACCGAGTCACCCAACACGGCCTGGCGCCCGTGCCCAACCGTCAGCGGTCCGGTTGGATTCGCGCTGACAAATTCCACCTGTGCTTTGGCGCCTTTACCCAGATCCGAACGCCCAAAATTCTGTTGCTTTGTCAAAACATCGGCAACAATCGGCTGGAATGCTTTCGGCGCGATGAAAAAATTAATGAATCCGGGATTCTTGATCTCAATCTTCTCGATAGTTTCCGGGAGCGGTCCCGTATTTTTAACAATTTCTTCAGCAATCGCAATCGGCGCCCGTTTAAGCGGTTTGGCCAGGAGCAATGCGATATTTGACGTAAAATGACCGTGATCCGGCCGACGCGAGCGTTCAATATTAACTGGAACTGCTGTATCGATTGATAACGCACTTAAAGCGTTCTTAATCAGTATCTCAATTTTATCTGTCATTTCGCTCTCAATTTTAACCGCCGTAATTTACAGGCATACCGGCATTCCTGCAACGAAAGATGGTTTTATTTTATTAATGGAATATCTCGAAGAGATCCCTTCGGGATAAGGAAATCTGTTCCGGTCAGGCTGGCGAATCCTGAGGATCGGGAACAGCTGCTGCTAATTTTTCTACCGGAGCATCGGCCCAGAGCCGTTCGATATTATAATAATCACGGGTATCTTTTTGAAATACATGCACGATAAAATCGACAAAATCGATGAGCACCCAGTGCAAATGCTGATAACCTTCAATATGCCAGGGTTTAATATCGTGCTTCAATTCTTTTTTAATCTCATCGGCAATCGCTTTGACGTGCACATCCACATCGCCGGAACAGATGACAAAATAATCCGCCACGGACGTCAAATCTTTCAGGGATAGAATCATAACATCCGACGCTTTTTTATTAAGCGCCGCTTCGGCGGCTTTTTTTGCTAATAGATAGATGTTATCCTGGGCTTTTGCGGTTTTCTTAGAAGCCATTCAGCTTAGTAGATTTCTCTGAGCGCCAGAACTTTATCATAGACCGGCAGTTGGTTATAGTCTTTACCTAAAATCAGTGTCAGATCAACATGGAGCGACGGATCGTGATTGACATTAATCCGTTCGGGGTTCAGGGTAAGTACCTCGTTGACCTCATCGGTTTTACTGGAATTATCAACCCGTTCAATCAACAGCGTATTGGAATAATTCAGATGATCCGCGTTACCTGTGTAAATAACGTCAAATCCCTCTGAGCGTAAATAATTGGTGAATTTCTGGGCCAGTCCCGGTGTTCCGCAACCGTTCAACACTTCAATAACAATGCCCTGATCAGGTATGGAACCCGGAATCACTTCATTTACCTGGCTTAGGACGACTTTGTCAGGGTTCTGAACGAGGCGCTTTCCCATGGAAAATATGAACCCGACGATGACAACGGATAAGGAAAAAATCGCCAGGTTCAGAAACCATTTCTGAATATCCGGATTCTGGACATTGTTTTTCTTTTTTCGCTTATAGCTTGATCGTTTTACTGTCCGTTTTGCCACTGCTGCACCAATTAATAGATTGAATAATCGTAAGGATAAAATCCGCTGCGGTAATAATACGGCGTCTTATCAAAGCGAATATTGAAAAAAACATTATCTTTGGGCCGATAACTGAGATCGAAGCCGTAAATCAGATTGTCCATCAGGTTTGTCTGACCGGTGGAATAGGAACCAATACCCAGCGGATTGTGCATAAACCCCAGCCGGGTATTCATCATCAACTTATCTGAAAACACATAAGACATCTGATTCTGATAAACACCCATGGAGGTGCCGCCGCCAAAGCTCGAATAGGACAGCGAATAGGACTGATTCATAAAAAAGCGATCGGGATCAATGAAACCGATCAGCGAGTTGTTTGAGCCAACTCCCGGAATCTGAATAGCGTCTTCCACCGCCAGAGCTTTCGGCAACTGGCTTTTCAATTGAGCCTGCAGGGGCAGCATGCCAACTAATAGTAAAACAATCGTCATCAAACCTGTAATTTTTCGCATCGTTTGATTACCTTTTAATGAAATTCAGAAACATGATTCATTTTAACGGATTTGTCTGAGTTTGTCAAGACTAAAGATAGATTAAAATTGTCTCTTTTTGACCTTTGCAATTCAAATAGCGCCTTCAATTATAACGGTCTGTAACAAGGAAAAGTTCCGTTACAAATCAAGGAAGCAGAACCACATTATCGATCAGCCGCGTTTTCCCAAACCAGACCGCCACGGCGACAAAAGTACCCGGTTCAACCCGGTCGACCGACTGTAAATCTCTCTCACGGATAACTTCAATGTACTCGATTCTGGCCAGCGATTCAGATTCAATTTTCCGCCGAATTAGCTGCCTGATCTTTTCAGCGCTTGTTTCCCCGTTTTTAACTGACTCAAGTGCTTTCTGTAAAGCGGCATGAATCACCGGCGCCTGTTTCCGCTGTTCTTCAGACAGATAAATATTTCGGGAACTCATGGCCAGGCCGTCGGGTTCCCGGACAATCGG
>JAUSPJ010000076.1 GCA_030655795.1 Fidelibacterota bacterium
AACTGAAGAGATAGTGATCTCATTACTACAGAAAATCTATGCTGGTGATTTTTTCCTGAATCCTCACGATATTAAGAAGCGCTGTCAACATGGAAAATGTTCGTATTACGAGATGTGCCGGATTGACACCCGAACGATTGAGATGACGAATGATACGGATGAGTGATTTAAATAAAGAGCTTGCAGAAAAGCAGTACGAACAACGCGCCGGAGCCGGTGCAGATAAAATTGACGACATCGTTGTCAATCCAGCGAATCCCGGCAATAAGCGTCGTTTTGTAACTGCCGCAATGAAGTAATTTTTCCGTCGTTTTTTGACAATGGGGACATTTGTACTGTGCCTGAAGTGATGCGCCGACAATCGAATCGATCAGAGCGCCGATGATTCCGCTGATTGCCACAATGATGAATAACTGCAGGATGGAACCGGAGACCGGAAAGATACCGCTGAGTGTCAGAATTCCGGCGCCCATAAAAAATCCTGAAGTGCCCAGCGCGGTTACCCCACCGGAAGTGCCGGCCGGAACCTTGTCGAACGTCAGGATATGACGGGGCTCGTTTCTGGAAAATATTCCGATTTCCGTACCCCAGGTATCGGCTGTCGCAGCGGCCAGCGAACCGAGAAACATCAGGTAAAACAGATCATTGCCGGTAAAGTGAAACAGGACTGCCATAATCAGCGAAACACCGCCATTGGCGTAAACCTGCAGAATATCCCGTTGACTGCCTTTATCGACCATACCCTTCAGAATCGTGCGTTTCAGTTTGCCGATTTTTGACAGAATCGAAGACAGAACGAAGAATGTGGCCATGGGAATTACCCAGAAAATACCGCCAATAGAGAAGACGATCGATCCCAAAAGCATGGCTCCGGCGGTGCCGCCAAGGGTGAGCGCTTTTAGACGATGGGCGATGTAGGCCAGCAGAAACGAGAAGGCTATCCACCCAACAACCGTGATCTGTTGAGCAAGGCTGGATTTCAGCATTACGTCCAGAATCAGAGCGCTTAACAGGGGGACCGTCAGATTATCGGAACCGGCAAAAGATATGGATTCACTGAGTACGGCAACCACAGACACCACAAAACCGATCAGCAGCAGAGTGATGATTGGTAAGGCCGATCCGCTTCCGAGTCGGTTAAGAATTGGCAAACTGATCAGAATAATGCTAAAAGCGCTGATGAAAACTGCTGAAGAACCGGCTACGGATTTTGTGTCTCTCCAAAAAACAAACAGCCGAGTATTTTATGCATGGGCTCCAACAATCGAAGAAAGAGGGTCGGAAAGCGCCATGATCAGCATTCCGATAATCAGAATCGCCGGGCTGGATTTCCAGTAAAGCAGAATGAGTACCAGAAAGGAAAGGGGAAAGAAAACAGTGCCCAGCGAAAAGCGTTCGGTCGAGTGCATGCCTTTCAGCTGGTCGCCTTTGATAGCAACAGCATTCAGCACGATGAAAATGGTGGCAAGAACCGCTGGTTGCAGTGGCGATACAAACAGAAACGGACTGCAGGTGACCAGTAAACCGACACCCACATGGACAAACTGGCGGGTGTTTTCACCGGACATTTTAAATGATTTACGCAGGATTTCGCTGAAACTGACAAAACCGAGGATGATGGCAAGAAAAATCCCGAAACTGATCCACTCATTGCTGAATAATTGATATACCGGCACAATTGCTCCCTACATTGACAAGCGTTATTTTAGAGAATTTAAAGGCTTTTTTCAAGGATTAAGGAACCAATTTGGAATTAAAAACAAAAAATTTAAACGACTATCAGATTGCAAAAGATCAGATTGACAGGTCTTTCCTGGTATCGGCATCTGCCGGAACGGGTAAAACCCGGGTGCTGGTCGATCGCTATATTGATATTCTTCGACGGACAAATACAAAGATTGATGAGATTGTGGCGATCACATTCACCGAAAAGGCTGCTGCTGAAATGAAGGAGCGTATTCGCCGTTCGCTGCGATCACTGAATCAGTCCGAGACGAATATTGATGAAAATCTGCTGGACCAATTGAGTACGGCCCCAATTTCAACCATTCACAGCTTTTGTGCCAGAGTACTTCAGGAGAATGTTGAAGAAGTCGGTATCGACCCGCAATTCAGAATAATCGATGAAGTTGAAGAGCTGATCTTACGCAGGGAAACTCTGGACATCTTTCTGCACGAGGAACTAAATAAACCGGACTCGCCGGCGTTGGCATTAATTAACTATTTTGAACTGTTTCAGATTCGGGAAATGCTGAATATTCTTTGGCAGAAACAGGTCGATTTTACGGGTCCGCTGGAAAAGACTTCAAAAAAAACTGTATCGGAAATACATGCTCAGACGAAACAGCATTACCAGGATTATACACTAAAATTATTCCGCAGCGCATTCTTAACAACAGAGGCAAGTGACGCGTGTGAATTTCTGAAATCCTTTAATGCCAGAGATCCGGAGGACCGGCTCAATTTGGCAAAAACGACTTTAATGAATGCGATCGAACAGATTGGAAACGGACAAATCCCAACGGGCTTAAGTGACGGTTCATTATCCAAAGCATTCAGTCTGAATAATAAAGGGCAAAAAGGTAACTGGGGCGATGAACTCGAGAAGATGCGGGAGTATCACCGTTTTCTCCGATCAGTTTGGGATGGCATTAAAGATCGCTTGTTTGCATTTGATGATGAGCTGGAACGTAAAAATGCGGGTTTGGTAATTGATTTTTCCAGCTTAGCGCTGCTCTGGATTAATTATTACAGACAGGTTCTTAATGAGAAGAGCGCTGTTGATTTCAACGGACTTGAGATTTTAACGGAAGCCTTTTTTAGATCAAAAAGTGACGCTGCCAAAGCGTATGCCAATCGTTTCAATCATCTGCTGGTCGATGAGTTTCAGGATATTAGCCCGGTTCAGGACCGGATTCTGACGGCCATTTGCGATCTGAATCCGTCGCTGATAACATTTTATGTGGGCGACGAGAAGCAATCGATTTATCGCTTTCGCGGCGCTGAAGTGGAAATCTTTAACGGCTATAAAAATCAAAAACCGCTGCTGTACCTGGATAAAAATTATCGCAGCATCAAAGCGCTGAACGATTTCTTCAACCGGTTCTTCGAGTTTATTTTGAATAGTCCGGAAACTGTGCCGGAATACGATGTGCGTTACGCTAAACCCGTTGAATCTTACGATGAGACAAAAACGGAAAACACGCCGGTTGAACTGTTGTTATTAAATCCTAATGACGAAAACAACGATTCCGTTTCCGGTTTGTCGGAAATCGATGCGGAATTTGTCAATGTTGTCCATGGAATAAAAAACCTATGCAAACAGGAAATTATTAAGGATAAATCGGGTGAATTGCGCAAGCCGGAGTGGCGGGATTTTACAATCCTGCTGCGTTCACGAACACACCAGGAAAACCTGGAGCGTATCCTGAACCGGGCTGGAGCGCCCTATTATGTCAGTTCCGGGATTGGATTTTATCAGCGGCGTGAAGTGCTGGACGTCATCAATTTTCTGCGGGCGCTGATCAACTGGTATGATGAGCTTGCCTTAATCGGGACCTTGCGTTCACCCATGGTCGGAATGAGTGATAATACCCTCATGGCACTCGCAACAGAAAGCGGTTTGATGGACGGAATCCGAAAATTTATAAATCATGATGAAGAGTATCGACGATCCTTGGATCCGGATACTGTCAAACAATTTCAAAAATTTCTTGATTTGTATGACTATCTACATGAAAAAATGGTTTCTCTGAGCACTGCCGAACTGCTTCATGCCATTCTGGATGCGACGGAGTATCTCGCTATACTTGCCGCCTTTCCCGAAGAGAAACAGAGCATTGCCAATGTGCTGAAACTGGTTGATCTGGCAATTGATTGGAGTGGTACTCAGGATATCAGCCCGGTGGATTACATCCGGCGAATTCATCTCTATCAGAGCATGCAGATTCGGGAGGGCGAGGCCAATCTCAGCTCGGAAATTGAGAACAGTATCAGCATCATGACAATCCATGCCGCTAAGGGGTTGGCGTTTCCGATTGTTGTCATTCCCGAATTGACAGCCAGAAAGAGGAGCAGTTACCGCCGTCTTCTGAGTGATAATTCCGATCACATTGCCTTCAATCTGAAGACGACTTTTGACGACGGCCGTGGATATTATTATCAGCTGTTGTCCCAAATTGAAAAAGACCGGGAGGCCGCCGAAGAAAAACGAATATTGTATGTCGCTGCAACGCGGGCGGAATCCTATCTGCTGTTATCGGCAATTGACAAGCCGGTAACGGGTTCCGGATCCTTATGGTCAAATCTCAAATCATTTTTTGATTCTGAAGATTCTGATATACGGATAACGGAGTGTTCATTAGCAGAAGCAGTGGATTTATACGCTGATTTTCAGAAAGACACAAGCAGTGCTCAAAAAACACTGACAGCCGATCAAAAAGAGGAAATTCAAAAAATGATCCGGCCGCTTCCGGTAGAAAAGCG
>JAUSPJ010000083.1 GCA_030655795.1 Fidelibacterota bacterium
AATTTTGGAATTAAATAATGGACTTTGATAATGGATTTTATCGCAATATTTATCACCCTGATTTCTATCACTATATGCAAACAGAGGTTAATAAGGTCAATTTACTGTTTTCAAAATATTTTGACACGAGAGCCGATTTGTCAGCTCTTGACAAGGTGTTATATACAGAATTTCATACAAAAATGGTCAACGATTATCTGCTTGTGGAAGACCGGATGTCCATGGCGGATTCAGTTGAGGAAGGGGTTCCCTTTCTGGATATCGATCTGGTGAATTTCGCCTTTTTCATTCCCGTTCACCTGAAAATCAGGAATAACCAGACGAAATATCTATTCCAAAAAGCCATGGCAGGCAAACTGCCGCAGGATATTGTCGCTAAGAAAAAATGGGGCTTTAGCGTCAATCCCTATCTGCAGTTCAAAAAAGATTTGAAGGCTGTCGCCGAAAAAATACTTACCCGGGAATTCGTTGAGCTGCAGGGCATATTTAATTACGACTATCTTCGCCTGATAATGGACTATCAGCCCCATCCGCGGCTGCGCTGGCATTATAATTACCTCTGGATAGTTGTGAAAATCGTAATCTGGGAAAAGATGTTTGTAAAAACAAACGAATTTAAATCCCCGAGTTTTGAGATCGGAGTATACTATCAATGAGCATTCAAATCCAATTCTGGAAGTTATTCGCATGATCCATACACAAATGCAGGATGTCGACACGGCGGTGATTATACTAAACTGGAACAACGCTGATGATACACTAAGGTGTCTGCACTCGGTCTTGAAGGCGGCTGCACAAAAACCAGTCAATATCGTCATTATCGATAATGGTTCCGAAGATGATAGCCTTTGTCGAATTCGTGATTATTTAAATACGCGGAACATCAGCCATCAAGTATTTTCTAGAATAGCCGGTCAATTCCGTATCGTTCAGGAACAGGATGTAACTGCAGTGACGCTTTTATTGAATAATGAAAATTTAGGATTTGCCAAAGCCTGTAATTCCGGAGTCGCATTCCTGAACCTGGAGAGTTTTAAATGGATCATGCTATTGAACAATGATACCGAATTACACCCTGATTGTTTGGTCAATCTGATCGGAATGGCCGACCGCGTGCCTCAGGTAGATGTCTGGGCGCCGGTTATAACGTATTATCAGCATCCGGAATTAATCTGGGATGTAGGCGGTTCGCTGAAATTTTGGGGAGTCCGCACCTTTCCGGGCAGAAAAAAAAGACGTAATTTCTTTCCCGGTTATGGGTTTAAAGAACGGACTTTTTTAACTGGTTGCGCGTTGTTAATTCGCTCCGAAATATTTGTTACTTATGGATATTTAACGGAAGATTTTTTCTTTGGTGAAGAAGATTTTTGGCTTTCAAAACTACTGCAAAAACATCGCCGCAAAATGGCAGTCTGTTGGGAAGCCGAGATTCGGCATAAAGTAGCGATATCGATTCGGAAAGTATCACCGGATTCAATTGTACCGCTGGTCTATATCCACAATTTGAACAGATTAATTAACATGAAATCGTGGTTATCGCCGGGAGTTTATTCTATCTGGAAATTTTTTTATCTGCCTTATGCAACCTTTTTTCTCTGGTGGAAAAAATGGATACCAGTTCGCCAACTGCTCCGATTTGTACTTTATCTGGCACGGAATTCCACCACTAAAAGGACCGTCACACGAGAAGATTTTCTGGGTGCAAAGGATTTATTCTTATGATTAAAACCGGAAAAATAGTGCTATTAGATTCGGCTACAAGCTCCTTTGTCCGGGACGATATCAACATATTATCAAAAAACGACCGTATAAAGATCATTGATACAGGTGTATTTGTTAAAAAACTCGGCGAGACATTAAAAATATTATTACAAAGTGTAATCGAAAGCATTTGCGCGACCGTAATTTTAACTTGGTTTGCTGATTATTATTCGGTTCTTCCGGCGCTGATATCCGGATTGTCCGGGAAATATTTTATTGTGATTACCGGTGGTTATGGCGTAGCTTATTTACCGGGACTTCATAAGGAAGCCTGGCTGTATTGCCAGCCGTCCAAGAAAAAAACTTTCGACAAACCCTTATTGGAAGGCATGATATTTTGGTGTATGCCCATTATAGGTTCAAAAACCGCCGTGCCTGAAATCGCCGGATCAGAAGGTTATGAAATACCACTAGACGGATGGAATCACCTCGACTTGGATGAGGTATCATGAAAAAACATCCGATTGATCCTGATCAAATCCGCCTGAGAGCCATAACCAGTTTCAATCTGGCGATCAGGAGGGCCAAAATAAACCAAAAATTGAGGAAAATTATCTATGGCATATGATCCGATCATAAAAATTCATGCCGACAAAACAGACCAGGGATATTTTGTCAACACCAATTCAGATTTAGTGGCAATGATTCCGCCCAATCCTGGCCGCATCCTAGATGTCGGCTGTGCTTCCGGAAGGTTGGGAGAAGATATAATCAAAGCCAAATCACCGCTGGAATATGTCGGGATTGAAATTGTTCCAGGGGTGGCTGAAATTGCCCGAGCACGTCTCTCCAGAGTACTGATAGGGAATGCGGAATCCATTTTACCAGCGCTTGAATCAGAATCGTTCGATTGGGTAATTATGGCTGATCTCCTGGAACACACCGTAGATCCCTGGTCGGTAATGAACGAGGTGACCAGAACTTTAAAAATCGATGGCTTTCTATTGCTGAGTA
>JAUSPJ010000090.1 GCA_030655795.1 Fidelibacterota bacterium
CATTTTGATCACTTCCAAGACCAGGGCAGAGACAAACAGAACACCAGAGTGCTCCTGCCTGGGGGCAAGCAGCTGAGCAAATATATAAATACGATTGACCGGGATGAGGGCTTGAAGGACATCTGTGGGCTGATGGACGGCATCATGCAGGGTAAAGAAATGCTGGTCCGCTTTTTCAGTCTGGGCCCCCTGAATTCACGGTTTTCCATTCCAGCGATGCAGATCACCGATTCCGCTTATGTTGCGCACAGTGAGGATATTCTGTATCGCTCCGGTTATACTGAATTTAAAAAGCTGAATGGTAAACCGGACTTTTTCTATTTTATTCATTCAGCCGGTAGCCTGGATGAACTTGGGCATTCTAATAATGGCAAACAGCGCAGAATCTATATTGACCTGGAGGAGAACCGGGTTCTCAGTATCAATAATCAGTATGCCGGGAACAGCCTCGGACTTAAAAAACTGGCCTTGCGTTTGGCGATTAACAAAGCGAATCAAGAGGATTGGCTCACCGAACATATGTTTATTATGGGAATTCACCCGCCGGGTAAATCACGTACAAGCTATTTTACCGGTGCTTTTCCCAGCGCCTGTGGCAAGACCAGTACCGCTATGATTCCCGGTCAGACAATTGTAGGAGATGATATTGCCTATTTAAGGGTTTGGGATGATGGCTGCTGCCATGCCGTAAATATTGAATCAGGCATATTTGGAATCATTGCCGATGTCAACCTGGTCGACGATCCGTTGATCTATAATTGTCTGACGACGCCACGGGAGTTGATTTTTTCCAATGTGCTTATCAATAACGGTAAACCTTACTGGATCGGGATGGGACAGGAAACACCGGAAACCGGATTTAATCACTACGGCCGGTATGAACGCGGGAAAAAAGATGACGATGGCAATGAAGTGCCCCTCGCACACAAAAACGCCCGATATACCATTCGGCTGAGCGAACTGGATAATGCAGACCCGGAAATTGATAATCCCGATGGTGTCCAAATCGATGGAATTATTTACGGAGGACGGGATTCCGATACAAATGTCCCGGTATGTCAGTCCCTGGACTGGGATCATGGTGTTTTACTGGGCGCCTGTCTGGAATCGGAAACCACAGCGGCGACGCTAGGCAAAGAGGGTGTCAGGAAACATTCACCCATGGCAAATCTCGATTTTGTGGTTGTCCCACTGCATCGTTATATTCAGAATCATCTTGACTTTGGACACCGTCTGAAAAAAAAGCCGCTGATTTTTTCGACTAATTACTTCCTCAAAGATTCTTCGGGAAATTACCTGACAGCCAAGATAAATAAAAAAATATGGATTCTATGGGCAGAAGGCCGAACTCATGGGGAGTTTCAGGCGATTGAAACACCGGTTGGCTACATTCCTTATTATACAGACCTGAAGACATTATTTGAAACTGTTCTGAATAAATCCTTTTCATTGGAATTGTACCGACAGCTGTTTGCCATTCGAATCGAGAAACTGCTGCAGAAACTCACCCGTATAGAAAAAATATACAGTGATGAAAAAATACCGGAACTGTTTGTTGCGGTACTCCATACCCAGAAGCAGCGTCTGCTTTCTGCTCAAGACAAGTATAAGTCGGATATCATCTATCCGGAAATGATGATTGAAGAATAAATATTGGTGTCGGTCGAGAGCGGTTTAGTACCTCAGCCGGTCAAAATCGAGGGTTTCCATCTCGACGCTGCCTTCATGGTATTTACTCTGCACAGCCTCGATTTCGCTGACTTTATCAAAAAAGATATCGACAACTTCAGGATCGAAATGAGTTTCCCGGCCTTTTCTGATAATATCGAAGGCCTCTTCGTTGGAGAATGCTTCCTTGTATGGTCGTTTTGTTGTCAATGCGTCGAAGACATCAGCTACGGCGCAGATACGGCCCAGGCGAGGGATTTCTTCGCCTTTCAAGCCGTTTGGATAACCACTGCCGTCCCATTTTTCATGGTGTGTTGCTGCAATCAGTTCCCCGGCTTTCAGAAAATCGGAATTGGATTCATTTAAAATCCGTGAGCCGATAATAGTATGCTGGCGCATGATTTCCCACTCTTTATCTTCCAGCTTCCCTTTCTTTAAGAGGATGCCGTCAGGAATCCCGATTTTTCCAACATCGTGCATCGGGCTGGCCTGCAGTATAATTTCGATCTGTCCTGGTGGAAAATTTAATCCTTTGGCAAGAACTGCGGCATAATTGCTCATTCGCATAATATGAGCTGCCGTACCTTCATCCCGATATTCCGCGGCAATAGCCAGGCGCCGGATTGTGTCCAGATAAGCGGCATAAGTATTACGCTGGGCGTCAACCATCTCATCCAGAGACTTGCGGAGGGCTGCAGTCCGCTGCTGGACTTTATCTTCCAATTCTGATTTGTGCCGTTTGATTGTGTCCAGAATATCTTTCATTCTTAACAGCGACATGGTGCGAACTTCTAACTCAGTCTGGTCGATTGGTTTGGCAATAAAATCATTCGCCCCGGCCCTGACAGCCCGCAGACGGTCTTCCCGGCTGGCCATCGCTGTTACCATAATAATCGGTAAATCCTGATGTTCCGGTACTGAACGAATTCGTTTAATGACTTCGTAACCGTCCATATTTGGCATATTGACGTCCATTAATACCAGATCAATATCAAGTTTCACTTTGGCCAGAGCCTCGAGTCCATCACTGGCGGTTTCGTATTCATGGCCCTGCATTGTCAGGTATTCGCCCAGAATCATCCTGATCCCTTCATCGTCATCGACAATCAGGATTCGTTGTTTAATAGTCATTAATTTGCACCTGTAATTGTTATCATTGTCCCCGGTTTAATATAAGAAAACAGCGTATTGTTATTCGGTAATAAATTGTTGGGATTATAGAGAAATTTACCGTTCTATCACATACTTTTTATCCAATTCGCGCAGACGATCCAGCGATTCGGGTGGATTCATGTTTACACCCTGGCCAAAAGGCAGATAAATGGCGCCGGTCGCCAGACTGTAACCATCACTGGAATCCCGTTGCCGGCACACCTCTGACAGCAGTTCCAGAGGTTCATCATTGGGAATAAACAGCTTCAGAATTATTGTTTTACCCTTTTTTAACTCTTCATCACAGGCGAAGGACAAGCCCCCTTTGCTGATATTGTACAGGCGAATGGTGGTTTCATATTTTTTTTGTCGGAAGAATCCGATCTTTTTATACATCAGCGCAGAATTTGGAATCTCAAATCTGTGGCAAGTCCGTTTTTCAAAGCCCTGTACCAAGTTTCACACTCCGTTTTTATTGAATATAATCAGATGGTTCGGAAAATCAGTCAAATTCTTCCCATCTGATTTTTTTGATAAAGTAACTTACCTTAGCGTTTTCCGGTATTTCAACCTCACACTCAAAAGTAAATGTTCGTCCCGGCTCTATAGTCGCGTCCGTCTGCACGCCGCTTTTATACATGTGGTAGTTACCGGATATAAGGGTGGAGTCCGAAGCCAGCAGCGTGGTACCTTCATCATACAGGTAAAAAATAATGCGGGCAAAATCGGCACGTCGGATGCCGTCGTTTTTAATTTTTCCTTTAAATACCCGTTTATTTTCATGGACCTGATCAACGATTGGTCCTTCAATGATGCAATTTGCTTTCGGAAGATCGGCTTTGCGAGTCAATTTGATACTGTTTTTCGAAAGGGTCAACTGTCCGATTTGGGTTTGAATGACGATACGGTCCATATCTTCATGAATAATTTTACCTTTGACCACAGTGCCGTTATTGA
>JAUSPJ010000001.1 GCA_030655795.1 Fidelibacterota bacterium
GCATACGGTGAGGTCGAAACTGTTCTGCTCACAATTCTTCAGAAAATTGTCACCCTTTTTTCGGGTATTCCCGGCGCCTATATCCCGGTGGCCCAAATTTCAGTAGGAACTCTGATTCTGTTGTATATTTTTATTTTTTTACTGATCAATGGCGATAAAATGAAAATCAGAAAAATCCTGGTTTTTGGGTTATTAATTTACGGAAATATAATTGTTTGGAAGACTGTGTTTGAAAAACCACAAATGACGGTCACGTTTCTGGATGTCGCCCAGGGAGATGCAGCGCTGATCCAATTGCCAAATAAGCAGACAATTCTTATCGATGCCGGCGATCGGACATTCCGGCGGGATTATGGTGAACTGGTTGTGGCGCCATTTCTAAAACGGGAAGGAATCAGGCAGATAGATGCATTGATTCTCACTCATCCCCACAGCGATCATATCGGCGGAGCGCCGACGATTATACGCAATTTCAAAATCAATCAAATCTGGGAAAGCGGTATTATTGCAGGATCAAGAATATATCGGGAAATTCACACTCTGGCCGATTCACTGGATATCCCAGTATTGACACTTAATTCCGGTAGTATGGTCATTATTACTGATAATCTGAAATTGTATTTTCTGCATCCTTCGGAACGCTTTCTGGAAAAGCATCAACGGAATTACAACGACGGCTCATTGGTCTGTAAACTGGTTTATGGTGACATCAGTTTTCTTTTTACCGGTGATGCTGAAGAGGACTCCGAAGATTATTTACGTTATTGGGATGATTTCTTAAAATCAACGATCATAAAAGTGCCTCATCACGGCAGTAACACATCGTCAACATTGTCCTTTGTCAATCTAATCGATCCTGAATATGCCGTTGTTTCGGTGGGACTTAATAATAAATTCCGGCATCCGGCCCAATCGACAATGGAACGATACCGGGATTCAGGCTCGACGATCTATCGAACAGATAAAGATCACGCCGTTCAATTCCAATCCAACGGAAAAATTGTAAAAGTCATCGATTGGAAATAAGTTATCGGCAGATTGGAGAGAACTATGAAACGAATTTTTATTCCCCTGAAAGATTTACAGGTAAGGGCGCATCACCTGTGGTATCATCAGAGTCTGCTATTGAGCAGCGGCGATTTTAATACCAGGGATTTTAACTGTATGACGGTGGGATGGGGCAGTATCGGAACCATGTGGTCGAAACCGTTCGTACAGGTTGTTGTCCGGCCGACGCGTTATACTCATCAGTATATGGAAAAATATCCCGACTTTACGGTTTCTGCGTTTGGCAGCGATTACCAAAAAGACCTGAATCTGCTGGGTTCGAAATCCGGTCGTGATGGCGATAAACTGGCCGAAACTTCGCTCACAGCAATTGAATCGACGATTGTGGCAGCGCCCGGATATGCAGAGGCGGAACTGATCATTGAATGCCGGAAAATGTACAGCAGTACATTTAAACCGGAAGAGTTTCTCGATCCCACGATCGAAGAGAAATACCCGAATAAGGATTATCATACCGTCTATTACGGCAGTATCGAAGCGATCTCTGGAACTGAAAAATACCTGGCACGGGATGTTTAATTTGGAAATGTTTTCATTAAATATGATGATTTTTTGAGGTTTAAAATTTAAATTATTAAGCGGTTCACAATTTTTAGTCCCTTACAAGTCAATTTCTTGTCCCGACGCGTCGGGAGAAAATTTTGAATTCCTGACGGTAAAAAGAAGATTTTAACGCGGAGACGCAAAGATCGTCCCAACGGGATCTCCATGAGACAAAGGTACGCAGAGTTTACCCCATGTAATAAGAAAAGACAAAAATAATATGAAGGTGAATAAACGAACTATTACACGGGGTTTATCAAAAAACTTTTTCCAAAAAGTGTTTGTCTTAAATGTGTCAACAGTTTCGGTTTGGATACATGTTTGTTATACATTTAATCAAAAGAATTCCTCGCAGCTTGCTGCGGGGTAGTTCATTAATTCTCTGCGTTCTCTGCGTTTATAAAATATTTTTGTCATTTTTTGGTTCTGCCTGTCCCTTCGGGGGATTGTCCAAGTTAGGAGTGATTAAATGAAAATTCACGAGTATCAGGCGAAAGATATCCTGAATGTTTTCAATGTGAATGTTCCCAGGGGGATACCGGCTTTTTCGAAAAAGGAGGCCCTGAATGCAGCTAAGATGATGGGTTATCCCTGTGTTATTAAAGCCCAAATCCATGCTGGTGGCAGGGGAAAAGGCGGTGGTGTCAAAGTGGCGCAATCCACCGAAGACGCTATACAAATCATCGATAAAATCTTCGGCCAGTCATTGATTACCAAACAGACCGGCGCCAAAGGCAAAATTGTCAATCGTTTGCTGATCGAAGAGGCGGTTGATATTGACCGGGAATTATATGTTGGCATTGTGATTGACAGAAAAACCGCCTGCCCGGTGATGATGGCGTCAACGGAAGGGGGGATGGAGATTGAAGAGGTGGCCGGGAAAACTCCCGAAAAAATATTTAAAGAATACGCTCTGCCCGGATTCGGCCTCCAGGCTTACCAGTACAATCGGCTGGTTACGGCATTAAAACTGGAAGGTGATCTGGCGAAAAAGGGAATATCATTTTTGGAATCGCTCTACAATGTTTTTCGCCGGACGGATGCGTCAATGGTGGAGGTTAATCCGCTGGTTATCACGCGATCCGGCGATATAATTGCCCTGGATGCAAAACTCAATTTTGATGACAATGCGCTGTTTCGGCATAAACAGTACCTTGAATTAAGAGATACCAGTGAAGAAGAACCGTCAGAACTGGAAGCGTCAAAATATAATCTGAACTATATCCGCCTGAATGGGAACGTCGGCTGTATGGTCAACGGCGCCGGCCTGGCGATGGCGACGATGGATATTATTAAGCTGCATGGCGGTGAACCGGCCAATTTTCTGGATGTCGGAGGAATCGCTTCCTCCGAAACAGTTGCAAACGGATTTAAGATTCTGTTATCCGATAAAAATGTCAAAGCCGTTCTGATCAACATATTTGGGGGAATTGTGCGCTGTGACCGGGTGGCGCAGGGAATTGTTGATGCGTTAAATTTGTTGCATATTAGGATTCCGGTTGTGGTCAGGCTGGAAGGCACCAATGCCGTCGAAGCCCGGAAAATTCTGGCGGAATCGCCGCTGGATTTTATTATTGCCGATTCACTGGAACAAGCCGCGCAGTTAGTCGTTTCGGCGGCAAATAATGGAGCGGACAGATGAGCATTCTTATTGATGGAAATACACGCGTAATTGTACAGGGAATAACCGGGAAAGAGGGCGCCTTTCATACGGCTCAGATGCTGGAATACGGAACCCGGGTTGTTGGTGGCGTGACACCGGGTAAGGGTGGTCAGAAATCCGAGCACGGTCTACCAATATTCAATTCAGTAAAGGAAGCCGCCAACGAAACGGGAGCCAACGCCGGTGTGATCTTCGTGCCGCCCCGCTTTGCCGCGGATGCAATCCTTGAATCCGTTGATGCTGAACTGGATATCGTTGTTTGTATCTCCGAGGGCATTCCCACCCAGGATATGGTCAAAGTCAAT
Organism: Fidelibacterota bacterium; assembly: GCA_030655795.1. Taxonomy (GTDB): domain Bacteria; phylum Fidelibacterota; class UBA2242; order UBA2242; family UBA2242; genus B118-G9. The sequence goes on from JAUSPJ010000001.1 coordinate 3,580, forward strand.
TATATATTAAAGCAATCCAATACCCGCCTGATCGGACCCAATTGTCCCGGAATCATCTCACCGGGAAAATCAAAAATCGGCATTATGCCCGGATTTATTCATCAGAGAGGCTCAATCGGCATTATTTCAAGAAGCGGAACCCTGACCTATGAAGCGGTTCACCAGGTGACTCAACTCGGTTTGGGTCAATCGACCTGTATCGGCATTGGCGGAGATCCGATCATCGGTAGCGCCTTCCTCGATTTACTGCCCCTGTTTGAAGAGGATAATGAAACCGAGGCTGTGATCCTGATTGGTGAAATCGGCGGAACGGCCGAGGAGGAAGCGGCTGAATACATCCAGGCAGAATTTTCCAAACCGGTAGTGGCATTTATTGCCGGAGTCACAGCCCCTTCGGGTCGCCGGATGGGACATGCCGGAGCCATTATTGCCGGCGGCAAGGGAACCGCCCAGGAAAAAATCGAAGTATTGCGGGATGCCGGGATCACCGTAACACTGAATCCGGCTGAGATCGGGAAAACCCTAAAGTCAATTTTATAGCATAAGCCCAATAATTCACAAATCGGGGTGAATTTCAAATATTTGTTCTTCCATATCCCATTTTTTTCAGTAAATTAAATTTATAAGAATACAAGCCATCCCAATGGAATTCAGTGCCATATCCACTGCCCGAACAAATATATCGATTATTGAAAGAAATCTTGAACCTGAACGCTGCACTCAGCTGTTTGTGAGCCGGGAATTCAGGATTAAAGAACT